>NZ_JBNQTI010000007.1:0-113617 GCF_050325825.1 Kitasatospora sp. LaBMicrA B282 | reverse complement strand
CCCCCCCCCCCCCCCCCCCCCCCCCCCCCCCCCCCCCCCCCCCCCCCCCCCCCCCCTGCGTCGGCTACGTCGAGGCGATCCGCACGACGCCCGTCACGGTTCCCTGCAGGACGACGCCGCCGGGGACGAGCGGTTCGCGCAGGACGGTGTGGATCAGCCCGTCGGAGGTGGACAGGACGGGCACCGCCGAGGAGCGCAGCGTGGTGTCCCAGACGAGGTCGCAGCCCGACCCGTCCGGGCGGACGTCGACCCGGGACATGCCGCCCGGGACGTCGGCGCGAGCCGGAACGCTCGCCCCCGCGCCGGCGGGCAGCGCCGGGTACGGG
This sequence comes from Kitasatospora sp. LaBMicrA B282, assembly GCF_050325825.1. Classification (NCBI taxonomy): domain Bacteria; kingdom Bacillati; phylum Actinomycetota; class Actinomycetes; order Kitasatosporales; family Streptomycetaceae; genus Kitasatospora; species Kitasatospora sp. LaBMicrA B282. The sequence continues at coordinate 113,291 of NZ_JBNQTI010000007.1, read as the reverse complement.
TAGCCGTAGGTGCTGGCGACGACGACGGTGTCGCCCACGCCGATCGGGGCGTTCTCGCTGCCGCTGCCACCGGCCTCGAGGACCGGCACCGAGCAGACCTGCTCACCGGTGTCCGCGTGGAGGACGAGCAGGTGGACGGTGGGGGCGGCGTTGTCCACGATGGTCATAGGCGTAGACGCCGCCGAGCAGGGTGCCCCTGCTCAGCGGAAGTTCGGCGAGCGAGGCTCCGGTGGCCGGGTCGGGTCGGGGCCGGGGCGGGACGGGCCGCCCGGCTGAGGGCCCCTGCTCGGTGGGAGGCCGGGTGACGCTACGGTACCCGCATGCGTCTCATCGGTGCCGGCCTCCGCATGCTCGTCAACGCGCTCGTCAACGGCGATCCGCTGTGGCCCGCGGTGACCATCCTCCTGCTGTCCATCCTGATCGCGATCGTCGTCGCCGCGGTCCGTGCCTCCCGTGGGTAGCCGGTCTACATGATCGAGGCTGCTAGCCTCGGTGCGGCCGAGTCGAGGACCGGCGGACGGTGGTGGTCCGGTCGGAGGACTGACGACCGGTGAGGGTGGGGAGACACGTGGAAAGCCAGGATCAGGCAGGTCCCTTCGGAGTGCGCCTCGTTGCCGAGGCGGACGGCAGGAACTGGGTCCGGGACCTGGAGCTGCCCTTCGCTCCGTTCCCCGGCCTGGGCGTTCGCGTCGACACCTACGAGGTGCTGAACGTCGTCACGGTGCTGGTCGACGCCGCCGACGGCGCCGTGACCTGCACGGTGGCCGAGGACGGCGGACGCGAGCTCACCGCGAAGAAGTGCGCGTCGCTCGGGTTCGCGGAGGGTGCGCCCGCCGGTGCACGTGCGGTACCGGCGGTTTCCGCTCCGGTCCGGGTCAGCGTCCTCACCTTCGCCGAGGACGCGCAGTGGAGCAGGCAGTGCACGCTGCCCTTCGCTCCGTTCGACGGCCTGCGCATCCGGTTGGACGGTGGGATGCTGCTCAAGGTGTTCACCATCGTGGCGGGCAGCAGCGCCCGCAGTGAAGTCGAGTGCTATGCCGGCTTCGAAGGCCCCGGGGCGGACGCCGTCACGGAGGACGACTGCGAAGCCCTCGGCTTCGAGCGGGACTACCGGTAGGACGCGGGGACCGGCCGATCGACAGGCAGCGGGAGGCGGAGGACGGATGACCCTGGAGGAAGGCCGGCGCGTCCGGCTGGCGGCGGACCTCGGGATCGGTGAGGCGGTCACCGGGGAGCCCGGGGCCGTCGTCGGGTTCCTCGCGCTGGGCGCCGGGATCGAGGGCACCGTCGAGCGGGTGGACGGGGAACTCCCGGAGAGCGAGGAGGTCCGCGAGTACCAACGGCTCAAGGCGCTGTTCGAGGACTACGGGCACACCATGCCGGCGGCGAGCCGGGAGCGGCTGGCGGCGCAGCTCGCCGAGCTGGAGCCGGAGTGGGCCGCGTACCGGGAGCGGGGCAGGCGGGTGACGGTCCGGGTCCGCTGGGACAACGGCTTCGTCCTCGACGGGGCGCACCAGGACGTGCTCACCGCGCTGTGAGCGGAGCCTCCGCCGCCGCCTCGCCCGCTGCTCCGGCCGGCTCGGGTCCGGAGCTCGGCTCGGGCCCTGACATCCGCTCGGGTCCGGGGCTCCGCTCGGGCCCTGACTCCCAGGCGTCGATGGCGGCCCGGATCCGCTGCGCCTCGGGCGCGCCCAGCGGCTCCAGGATGGCGAGGGCTTGGCGCAGCAGCTCCAGCCCGGTGGCGGTGTCGCCCGTCCGGCAGTGCAGGGTGCCCAGACCCTCGCGCGAGAACGCCCGGTAGAGCGGTGTCTTCAAGGCCTCGGCGAGGTCCAGGGCCTGGGTGAAGGACGCCAGCGCCCGGCTCGGCGGGCCGGTCAGCAGCAGCACCCGGCCCAGCCGGATGAGTGCCCCGCACTCCCCGGCCTCGTCGCCGATCTCGCGGGCGATCGCCAGCGCCGACGTCAGGTTCTCGGTCGCGCCCGCCAGGTCCCCGCTCTCGCGCAGGATGTCGCCCAGCAGCGCGTGCAGCCGGCCGGTGCCCGCCGGCAGGGCGAGCGTGCTGATCGCCTCCAGGGCCTTGCGGAGCGAGCCGGCCGCCTCCTGGTAGCGGCCCATCGCCTGCTGGGACTGGCCCATGAAGGCGAAGGCGTTCAGCAGGCCCCGGCGGTCGTCCAGGACGGCGAAGCGCTCGGCGCCCTGCCGCAGTGCCTCCTCGGCCGCCGGGTACTCCCCGGTCGAGTAGAGCGCGAGGCCGAGGTTGGTCAGCGCATTGGCCTCGTTCTTCACACCACGGCCGCGGGCGAGCCGCAGTGCCTCCCGCAGGCTGCGGACGGCGGCGTCCAGCTCGCCCGTCTCCACCTGGGCCACCCCCAGGTCACCGTAGGCGTTCATCAGGCCGATCGTCCGGTCGAGTTCGCGGAAGATCTCCAGGGCCCGCCGGTGGCTCTCGATGGCGGTCGCGAACTCGTTCGCCCGCTGCTGCACCCGGCCCAGGTAGGTGAGCGCGTTGGCCTCGCCGAGCCGGTTGCCCAGCGCTCGGGCCAGCTCCAGCGCCCGGTGGAGGTTCGCGGTGGCCTCCGGGAAGGAGCCGACGAGCTGCTGGGCCTCGCCCAGGTTGCAGAGCACGACGATCCGGAGTTGCTCGACCGCGTCGTCCCGCCCGGGCCGGGGTTCGCCGGCCGACTCTACGGCTGAACCGCCTGCCGCCTCGGCGGCCAACGCGTCGAGCAGCGCGAGCGCCTGCTGCTGGTGGCGGATCGCGTCGTCGTAGTGGCCGAGGCCGAGCTGTTCGAAGATCCCCAGGTGGGTGTGCGCCTGCGCCTGCCCGAGACGGTCGCCGCAGGCGCGGGCCGCCGTGAGCGAGGTCAGGTGCAGCGCCCGCGCCTCGTGCCAGTGGTCCCCGAAGCGCAGGAACTCGTGCAGCACGGCGGCGAGCGCGATCGCGTGGCTCGGGCGACCGTGCCCGGCCGCGTACTCGACGGCAGCCCGCAGGTTGCCGCGCTCGGTCCGCAGCCAGCCGATCGCCTGCTCCTCGGTGGCCGGACCATCGGTCGCCGGGCCCTCGGTGACCGGCCCATCGGTCACCGGCTCGGCGGCGCAGCCGAGCCGGACGTCGACCCGGTCCGCCACGGTGTACGACTGCCGGGAGAACCGCCGGTTGGCGGCGGCGGCCGTCCGCAGGTAGTGGTCGAGCAGCCGGTCCAGCGGCGCACTGCCCGCTGCCCGGTCGGCGGTCGCCAGGCCGCGGGCGTACTCGCGGACCAGGTCGTGCATCCGGTAGCGGCCGCGCGCCGTCTCCTCGATCAGGTGATGGTCCGCCAGCTCCTCCAGCAGGCGTGCGGCCGCGGCCGGCTCGATCCCGGCCAGCGCCGCGGCGGCCGTGGCGTCGACCTCGTCGCCCGGCAGCAGCCCGAGCCGCCGGAAGAGCAGCTGCTGGTCCGGCGTCAGGTCGCGGTGGGAGAGGTCGAACGCGGCGGAGACCGAGACGTTCTCGGCCCGCAGCGCGTCCAGGCGCCCCGCGGCCGCCGTCAGGTCGGCGACCAGGTCGGCCGGGGACCAGACCGGATGGTGCCGCAGGCGGGCCGCGGTCAGCTGCAGGGCCAGCGGCAACCGACCACAGAGCCGGACGAGTTCGAGCACCGCCGGGTCGGCCGCCGGCACGTCGGGCCGAGCCGCCCTGGCCGTGAAGAGCGCGAGCGCCTCGTGCTCGGGCAGCGCGGCGAGGCTGATCGGCCGGGCGCCGTCCAGGGCCGCCAGCCGCCGCCGGCTGGTGACCAGCACCACGATGCCCGCGCCGCCCGGCAGCAGCGGCGCGACCTGCTCGCTGCTGCGGGCGTCGTAGAGCAGCAGCAGGATCCGCTTGCCCGTCAACCGGGTGCGCCAGAGCCCGGCGCGGGCGTCCACGCCCTGCGGGATCTGCTGCGGTGGCACGCCGATCGTGTGCAGCAGGGTGAGCAGCGCGTCGGCGGGCTCGACGGCGGGGGTGCCGGGGGTGTGGGCGTGCAGCGGGAGGAAGATCTGGCCGTCGGGGAACTCGGCGGTCAGCCGGTGGGCCACGTGGACCGCGAGCGCGCTCTTGCCCACGCCCGGCATCCCGTCCACGGCGTGGATGCCGAGCACACCGCCGCCCCCGCGCGCGGCGGCGCGGCAGGCGGCGAGCAGCTGGTCGACCTCGGCGTGGCGACCGGTGAAGGAGGCGATGTCCCAGGGCAGGCCCATCCCGAGGGGAGATGCGGCCGGGGCGTGCGGGGCGGGTGTCGGGGCCGGGTCGGCGGGCTCCGCTGGCTCGGCTGGCTCGGCTGGCTCGTCAGGATCAGCGTGCTCGGCAGGCTCAACACGCCCGGCGGACGCTACACGCTCGGCGGGCTCGGCGCGCTCCGCCGCGGCCAGGATCTCCCGCTGGATCGCCTGCACACCCGGGCCCGGCTCGATGCCCAGCTCCGCCACCAGGGTGGCGCGCAGCCGGCGGTAGACGGCCAGCGCCTCCGCCTGACTGCCGCCCCGGTGCAGGGCGAGCATCAGCTGCCCGTGGAACGGTTCACGCAGCGGGTGCTCGGCAGTCGCCCTGGTCAGCTCGGGGACCAGCCCCTGCTGGCGCCCCAGCCGCAACTCCGCGTCGAACAGCCACTCCAGGGCCTGCAGCCGGGCCTCGGTGAGCTCCTCGACCCGCGGCGCCACCTCCTCGGGCAGCCCCGGCAGGTCGCTCAGCGGGGTGCCGCGCCAGAGTGCCAGCGCCGCGGCCGCCTGCTCGCTGACGGCCTGCCAGTCGCCACGCCGACGCGCCGCCGTGGCCTCGGCCAGCCGCCGGCCGAACAGGTCGGCGTCCAGCTCCCCCGCCTCGACCCGCAGCAGGTAGCCGGGGGCGACCGTGGTCAGTCGCCCGTCGTCACCGAGCAGCCGCCGCAACCGGACCACCTGGTTGTTGAGCGCGGTGGTGGCCGTAGCCGGCTCCCGCCCGCCCCAGAGCGCGGCGCGCAGCCGCTCCCTGGAGACCACCTGGTTCGCGTCAAGGAGCAGCAGCGCGAGCACGGTCCGCATCTTGGGCGTGCCCGGCTCGAGGGTGGAGCCCTCCGCCGCGCGCAACACCAGCGGCCCCAACACGCCGAACCTGGGCGCCGCCCCGGCGCTCGCGGTCGGTATCCGGTGCGGCGCCGAGGCCGGCTGCGGTCTGCTCATGGCCGGGATGCTACCGCCGCTCGTCCCGGGTCCGGACCGACCGGTCACAGACACCGCCGGATCCGCCACGTATCCCGTCCGCGAGCACCCCGCTACCCGACGACAGGCCGGCTCTCACGGTTGGCCCGGTCGACCGCCGTCACCGCATACACCGCCGGGCCGGTGGCCGCGGGTGGCAGCGTCAGTTCCCGGACGTGCCCCGGGAAGAGGGCGAGCGGCGGATCGGTGGCCGGGTCGGCCACGGGCGGGTAGAGCGCGTACTGGAAGGGCTCGCCGGTCGCTCCGGCCTCGACCGCGAGGGCCGGTCGGCCGGCGCCGTCGCGGGTGCGGCGGACCCGGGGCGGGGCGGGTGGCGGCTGGGCGGCGTGGCGCGGCAGCAGGGGCCGCAGCGCGGGCAGCGCCCAGTGGTCGGCGGCCATCCGGCTGATCGCGCCGATCCGGTCGGCCCGCACGGCGGTGGCGTTGTAGAGCAGGTCGCCGGTCATGTTGGGCAGGGTGGCGTTCATGGCCAGGTGCCGGGAGAGTTCCCCGGGGTCGCGCCAGCCGGGCTGGTCGGGCGCGCCCGGACGGGTGGCCGGGTGCCCGATCCACAGCTGGGTGGTGGTGCCGGCGGCCTGCCGGGCCCACCACGGGGCCAGCACGGCGTAGTCGGCGAGTGGGTGCCCGATCTGCCAGTAGAGCTGTGGGGCGAGGTAGTCGACCCACTCCTCGCGCACCCAGCGGCGGGTGTCGGCGTACAGCTGGTCGTACGACTGCAGGCCGTTGGTGGCGGAGCCGAGCGGGTCGGTCCTGGCGTTGCGCCAGATGCCGAACGGGCCGACGCCGAAGGCGGCGTCGGGCCGGATCGCCCGCAGCAGGTCGCGCATCCCGCGGACGAACAGGTCGGCGTTCTGCCGCCGCCAGGCCCTTCGGTCGCTGATGCCCTGCCCGTAGCGGCGGTAGGAGTCGCCGTCGGCGAAGTCCCGCTCGGTGCCCGGGTAGGGGTAGAGGTAGTCGTCGAAGTGCACGCCGTCCACCGGGTAGCGGGCGACGGTGGCCGCGATCGCCTGCTCGACGAACTCGCGGGCGACGCGATGGCCGGGGTCGTAGTAGAGCTCCCCGCTGTGCCGCACCACCCACTCCGGGTGGCGGAGCGCGGGATGGTCCGGGTGGAGCCGGGTGGGGTCGGCGTACAGCGAGATCCGGAACGGGTTGACCCAGGCGTGGAAGGCGATGCCACGCAGGTGGGCCGCCCGGACCGCGAAGTCCAGCGGGTCCCAGCCCGGGTCGCGGCCCTGAACACCGGTCAGCCACTCGGACCACGGCTCGAACGGGGACGGCCAGAACGCGTCGGCGGTCGGGCGGACCTGCACGAAGACGGCGTTCACGCCGATCCGCTGCAGCGCGTCGAGCAGGTCGGTGTAGTCGGCCTGCAGCCGGGCGGCGGACAGGCCCGGGGTGTTCGGCCAGTCGATGTCGCGCAGCGAGGTGACCCAGACCCCGCGCAACTGCCGCTTGGGCGATGTCACCGGAGGGCCGGGCCGGGCCGACCGACCGAGGGAGAGGTGCCGCGTGGCCGGGTGCAGCAGGGTGGGCAGCGCCGCACCGGCCCGGACCAGGAAGCCGCGCCGGTCGACGGTCGCGTGCCAGGGCTGCTGCGCCATCCGCTCCCGCCTCCTCGCCCGGCCGGTCGGCCGCCGGTCCGGCCGCGCACCACCTCCTGCCAAGCTGCCACGCCACGGGCGACGCTGCCCGCCGGGCGAGTTCCGGACAGCGCCGTCCGAGCGCTGCCGCCGGTTCGGCCGCCCGGCGGGGAGAATGTCCCGGTGACCAGCTCTCCGCTCCCCGGCCCGCGCGGGTTGACCGCGCTCATCCCCACCAGCGCGCCCAGCACGGCCGGCGAACGCGCCGCCGCCCAGCTGCTGCACCTGCGCACCGTCGCGCTGCCGGTGCCGGTCATCGCAGCGGCGGCCGAACTGCTCGCCGAGCGCCTGGAGGACCCGGACCCGGTCACCCGGCAGGCTGCGGCCGACGTGCACGCCCATCTGACCGCCGCCCTGCGCGACTTCGCCTCCTGACCCGCCACCGGGGCGGCCGGGCCCACCGTTCAGCCCATGGTCTTGGCGCCGTCCAGCGACTCGCGGATGATGTCGGCGTGCCCGGCGTGCTGCGCGGTCTCGGCGAGGACGTGCAGCAGCACCTGACGGGCCGACCAGCGTGCGCCGGACTCGAACCAGGGCGCCGCGGGCAGCGGCTGGGTGGCGTCCAGGTCCGGCAGGGCGGCGATCAGCTCGTCGGTCCGCTGGGCGACCGCCGCGTACTCGGCCAGCACGCCGGCCAGCGTCTCGCCGGGCAGCAGCCGGAACTGGTCGGCCCGCTCGGCGAAGTCGGCCTCCGTCATGCTGGCGAAGTCGGGCATGGCCGACGGACCCTTCAGGATGAAGTCCACCCAGCCCCGCTCCACCGCGGCGACGTGCTTGACCAGGCCGCCCAGGCACAGCTCGCTGGCGGTGGTGCGCCGGCCGGCCTGCTCGTCGGTGAGGTCGCGGGTGGTGAAGCGCAGGAAGTTCCGGTGCTTGCCCAGCGTGCGCAGCAGGTCGGCGCGCTCGCCGGTGAGGGTCGCCGACCGGCTCTGGCTCGGGGTCCGGCTCTCGCTCGGGGTCTGGCTCTGGCTCGGGGTCTCGGTCATGGTCTCCGCCTTCAGCTGGTTCCGGGTGCCTCGGTCAGGAACAACAGTAGGAGCAATAGCGGCCAGTTCCTGTCCTGAATTGCGGGAGAATCGCAGCCATGGCGAACACCAGCACCCGGACGCTGCGACTGCTGTCCCTCCTGCAGACCCATCGCTACTGGCCCGGCAACGAACTGGCCGACCGGCTCGGCGTCTCGGTGCGCACGCTGCGCCGCGACGTCGACCGGCTGCGCGAGCTCGGCTACCCGGTGGAGGCGCAGCGCGGCGTCGAGGGCGGCTACCAGCTCGCCGCGGGCGCCGCGCTGCCGCCGTTGGTGATCGACGACGACGAGGCGGTCGCCCTGGCCGTCGGGTTGCAGAGTGCCGCGGAGGGCGCGGTGGAGGGCATCGCCGAGTCCTCGGTCCGGGTGCTGGCCAAGGTGGTGCAGGTGATGCCGACCCGGCTGCGCCGCCGGGTCGAGGCGTTGCGCGCGATGACCGTCCCGGCCGGCTGGGGCAGCCCGTCCCGGGCGGGCGTCGACCCGGGCGTGCTCACCACGCTCGCGCTGACCTGCCGGGACAGCGAGCAGCTGCGCTTCGGCTACACCGCCGCCGACGGCCGCCGCACCGAGCGGCAGGTCGAGCCGCACCGGCTGGTCTGCCTGGACCGCCTCTGGTACCTGGTCGCCTACGACCTCACCCGGCAGGACTGGCGCAGCTTCCGGGTCGACCGGCTCACCGCACCGCAGGGCACCGGCACCGCGTTCCGCCCGCGCGCCCTGCCCGCTGCCGACGCCGCCGAGTTCGTCCGCGCCGGGATCGGCAACCTGCCCCGCCCGTACCGGGTGACGGTCCTGGTGCACGCCCCGGCCGCGACCGTGCTGGAGCGGATCGGGCGGTGGGGCACGGTCGAGGCGGTGGACGCCTACCGCTGCCGGGTCCGGATGACCACCGACTCGCTGGACTGGCCGGCCATGGCGCTGGGCGCCCTCGGCGCCGAGTTCCGCGTGCTCGAACCGGCCGAACTGGTCGACCAGCTCCGCGACTGGGCCGCCCGGTTCGACCGCGCGGCGCGGGGCTGAGGACCCGGGCCGGAAGCCCCGGTCGCGGGCCGCACCGAATCCGCGCGCCGGCGCGCCGGCATACGGCATGATGTGCCGTCAGATCGGCGCGTTCCGCCGCCGGCACGGGCCCGGCGCCGGGGCAGGACGGCCGACCGGCAGGGCGCTCCGGGACGGTCGTCCGGGAGACGGTCCGCGACGCCGGAGCAGCTCGACGGGGGAGGAACGGCGATGGCCGCACCGATGGAACCGGAATCGGCCGGCAGTGGAGACGGCGGCCCCGGCCCCCGGCAGCTGCCCCGGACGAAGGTCGACTGGAGACGGCTGACCCGCCGACCCGGCGGCCTCGAGGTGGTGTCCGGCCCGCCGTCCCGGCTCGGGGCCGTGCCCCGCCCCCGCTTCGCCCCGGACGCGCCCACCCGGGTGAAGCCGGCCGGCACCGTGCCGCTCGCCGCGCGCCCCGCCGGCGGCGCGTTCCCCGACGCGCTGCGGGACCGCTTCGAGCCGCAGGGCGTCGCCGGGTCCGGCACCGAGGGGACCGTCTGGCACGTGCGGCGCACCGACGACGCCGGCGAGGCGGCCGTCAAGGTCACCGCCGCCGGGCAGGCCATGGACGCCGAGTTGCTGACCCACCTGCGCAACGACGGGTTCCGCCGCCACGTGCCGCGGATCGTGGACTTCGGGTCGGTCGCCCACCACGGCACCGAGCTCGACTGGGTGGCCATGGAGTACCTGCCCGTCACCCTCGCCGACCGGTTCGCCGCGCTGCGCCGGGACGGCCGTCGTCCCAGCGCGCGGGAGACCGGGCGGATCGTCGCGGAGCTGGTCTCGCTGCTCGTCTTCTGGCAGCAGGAGATCGAGCGGAACCCGGTGGACTTCAAGCCCGCCAACATCCTGGTCCGGCCCGCCGGCAGCGCCGAGGAGCTGGTGATCGCCGACTTCGGCGGGGTGGCCGGCCTCACCGCCAGCCGCCGCTTCTCCCCCGACATGCAGGTCACCATCCCCTACATGGCCCCCGAGCAGTTGGCCGGCACCAACCATCCCGCGGGCCCGTGGTGGGCGCTCGGCAACGTCCTGTACGAGCTGTTCGCCGGCCGTCCCCGCTACCTCGACGCGGACGGCCGGCTGGTCAGCGACCAGGAACTGCAGTACGACCTGGTGATGGGCGCGGAGGTGAACCTCTCCGCGGTCGGCGACCATCGGCAACGGCTGCTCCTGCAGGGGCTGTTCACCAAGGACCCGGCCCACCGCTGGACCGCCGCCGAGGTCACCGGTTGGCTGGCGGGCGGCAGCCCGGAGGTGGTGCGCCACCGCCCCGGAGCGGGCGGCGCCCCCGCCCACCGGCCGATCACCTTCCGCGGCGCACCGCACCACGATCCCTCGGCCCTCGCCGCGGCGCTGCTGGGGCACTCCGCGGACGCCGCGACCTGGCTGGCCGACGGGGCGACGGCCAGGCTGCGCAGTTGGCTCCGCGACGACGTCAAGGACACCGTCTTCGACCTGCAGTACCTGACCGACGTGGAGCGCGCGCCCCGCGGCACCCGCCGCGAGACCGCGGCCGCCTTGGCCGTGCTCGCCTTCGGTGCCGCGTTCGAACCGTCCGCCACCCCGCACTACCGGGGCCACCCGATCGACACCGCCGGCCTGGAACACATCGCGGCCCGGCCCGGCGCGAAGGACTTCGTCGACGCCCTGGTCGCCGCCGGGGCCCCGGCCGTCGCCGCCCGCTACGACTGCAGCCACCCCGAGTGCTCCGGCGAGTGGTGCTCGCGGCTGCTGGCGGTCGCCGACCTCCCCCAGGTCATGGCCACGGTCCTGGCCGAACTGGACCGGAACGCGCGGGCCCTCGGCAGCGGGCGGCGCGGCGGTGACGGGCCCACGCCGCAGGAGCAGGAGGACGCGTACCGGCTGACCGTCCGGCTCACCGTCGGCTCCGCGGAGTACGGCCGGCTGGTCGCCGGGCTCTCCCCGCTGCCCGCCGCCGCGCACCGCCTGGTCCTCTCCGAACCGGCGTCCGCGCGGCTGGCCGCACTGGCGGCCGTCGTGGCGGACACCGTGCTCGCCGCCCGGGAGGCCGTCGGCCGCAGGGCGCAGGGCACGGGCCGGAAGGCACCGGGCGCCGGGCGGGAGAGCGTGCAACGCCGCTGGTCGATGCTGCGGCGGCGGGCCCTGGACGGGGATCCCCAGGAGGTCGCCGGACGGGCGGTGCTGGTGGCCGCGCAGGTGCTGCGGGACCGGGCGGCACGGGCAGCCGGGTCGGCGCCGGGTTCGGCGTCCGGGGCGGCGTCCCGTTCGGTCGGCCGGCTGGACCGCGCCCGGCGCTGGGCGGCGACCGTCCGGCCCGAGTTGCCGGCCCGGGCCGGTGCGGCGCTGCTGATGCTGCTGGGGTTCGCCCTGCTGCTGTGGGCCGGTGCCGTCTTCCGGTACCCGATCGACGCCAAGCTCAACGTCTGGCCCAACGGCGGGTTCGGCGGCCCGCTGCGGACGGCCGGCCTGCGGGCGGCGCACCAGGTCGCCGGCCAGCTGGGCGCCGCGATCGGCGCCGCCCTGGTGCTGGCCGCCTTCCCGGCCCGGGTCGGCCGCGGCACCGTGACGCTGGCCGGCGCCGGTGCCGTCGCCATCGGCTGCCTGCGCCTCGGGCCGCCGCTCGGGCTCCTCGACCCACCGCAGGCGGTGACCGACCGGGTGGTGCTGTTCGAAGGCGGGATGGGCGGTTGGGCCGGCGTGGCCGCCATGGTCGCGGTGGTGGTGGGCCTGCTGCTCAACGGACGGGCGGCCGGCAAGCTGCTGCGCCTCGACAGCCGGCCCGGGGCCGGGACGACGGCCGGGAAGACGGCCGGGAAGACGGATCGGACGGCGGCCGGGAAGGCCACCGAGAAGGCGGCCCGGACGAAGCGGTGGCCGGACGGGAACGCCGGACGCCGCCGCCGGCTGGGGTTCGCGCTCTGGAGCACCCTCGTCCTGGTCACGCTGCTGTGGGCGGCGGTCGAGGTCCGGCTGGCCGTCACCGGGCACCACCGCACCCCGGCCTCCTGGGGCACCGGCCAGACCGGGGCGTCCTACCAGGCCGGCTTCGTGCTCCTGCTGGCCACCGTCGCCGTCCTCGGCACCCTGGCCACCCCGCCGACCAGCCGGGCCCTGCTGGTCGGCTGCATCCCGGCCACCGTCTTCCTGGGCGCCTGGCCGGGCCCGCTCGGCCCGATGGAGGCCCTGCGGATCCCGGTCCTGCAAGGCCCGTTCGGCACCTTCGCCTCCGTGTGGGGACACAGCGCCTTCTGGGCCGCCCTGCTCCTCGCCCTACCGGTCGCGGCGTACGGCACCCGGACGGCGCTGCGGCTCACCACCGCACGGCCCTGACCGGGTGGCCGGGCGAGCCGCGACCGGTTACCCGGTTCAGCCGGTTCAGCCGGTCTTCAGGACGGAACCGACCTCCCGGCACAGTGCACGGACGGTGGGCGCCGGGGCGTGGGCCAGCCGGAAGAGCACCAGCTCGGCCTCGCCGGGGTGGTGCGGGACGATGGCCGACAGCCGGGTGCGGAGCCCGCGCAGCTCGGCGACCTCGCCGGGTTCCAGCCCGGCCCCACCACCCCGTTCGACGCGGGCCAGGAGGTAGAGCAGCGGGGTGAGGGGATGCATCGGGCAGACCTCGCAGCACGTCGTTTCGAACCCATGAGCGAGATCCTGCCCCTCGGGCCGGGAGCTGATGTCTGTACCGGGAGCGACATCTGACACCGCCTCGCCCGGGTGCGGTCGGCGCCGCGTTGCGGGGCCCGGAAACCGATTCGGCCTTCCTGATCGGATCGGCTATAGTAGTGATCACCGACGCGGGGTGGAGCAGCTCGGTAGCTCGCTGGGCTCATAACCCAGAGGTCGCAGGTTCAAATCCTGTCCCCGCTACGAACGTTGGGGCCCGGCGCTGCCGGGCCCCAACTGCTTTCTCCGGGAGTCGACCCCTGGCGGCTCAGCTCCGGCCGATCTTGCAGGCCGCCGAGTCGATGGTCCTGGTGATGAGGGTGCCGATGGCCGCATGGCAGACCCGGCAACCGAGTGAAGCGACCCACTCCGTCCATCCGTCCGGCACCTCCCCTGGTGCGCCGCGGGCACCGCCGTGTGACGCTCACCAGCGGGGCTCCCGGCCAACGGTTGCCCACGGAACGGAGCACACGATGTCTCAGACAGGCACCGCCACGGCACGACTGACTGCCGCACTGGGCACCCTCACCGCCTTGGCGATCACCGCCGCCGGACCGGCCGCGGCCCTCCCCCGGACCGGACCCTGGCAGCCGTCCGCAGCCCACCACACCCTCTCGCTGCTCACCCTGTCGAGCGACGAGCCGCCGAAGCCCCTCTCGGCCGGCATCGACGCCCTCGACGAACCGGTGACCACCCTCGGGACGATCCTGGCGAGCGACGGGAAACTCCCCGGCGCCTACAAGGCCTTCCTCCCCGAAGAGGTCGTCCATTTCTACGAGAGCATGACCGCGGATGAACTGAACATTCTCGCGGAAATCGCGGCCGCGGACTACCAGACCGAGGACCAGGCCCTCGACGCCCTCAGAGCCAGATCGGAGGAGCTCTACAACAAGGCGGTCGAGCTCAGGCAACTCCTGAAGACAAGACTGGACGCACTGAACCCGGCGGCCAAGGCCTTCGTCGACGGTCTCGTGGAGACGGTCAAGGCTCTTTACCCCAAGGGAGGCGAGAACCCCACCGCGGCAGAGGTCCGCAAGGCCGCCAACGAGATCATCGACAAGTACCGAGCCCTTCCCGAGGAGGCGAAGGAAAGCCTCATGGCCAACTTCCCCAAACTGACGGCGGTCGTCCAGAGCCCTAGTTTCCAAGGACTGGCGCAGGCGTTCCTGTAGGGCCGAGGTCGCGCGCTCAGGCGGGTTCCCGCAGCATCCACACGTCCGCCCAGTCCTCGGACTCGACGGTGAACCCGTGCCGCTCGTACAGCCGCCGGGACCCGCTGCCCTGGAGCGCCTGCAGCCGGACCCGGGTGCCGTCGCGGTCGCACTCCTCCAGCAGCCGCTCCAGCACGCCACCGCCGATGCCCCTGCCCTGGAACTCCGACACCAGGTAGAAGTGCTCCAGCCAGTGCGCGTCCTCGGCCGGCCGCAGCGCCACGCAGCCCGCGAACTCGCCGGCCACCTCGATCACCCAGCTGTGCGCCGGGACGAAGCGCTCGCGCATTCGTTGCCGGACCCAGTGGTCGTCGTACACCCCCAGCCGCTCCAGGTCCGCCCGCAGCGCCGCGGCCCGCAACTCGGCCAGGGTCTCGACATCCGCCGGCGAGGCCGGCCGCAGTTCCCAATCCGCCATGATCGCGATGTTATCGCTGAGCCGAACGGGTGAGGTCAGGGCGCCTCAGGCGGGTCGAGCAGCCTCCGGGACACCCCGGCCGATGGCGGTCGCGCGGAGCGCGATCAGGGAGGCGACCAGCTCGGCCTCCTGCTCCTGCTCGTCCCCGTAGTGGCTCAGGTGCTCGGCACCGGGGTGGCTCAGGCCGAGCACCCGCCGCACCAGGTCGAGCGAGAGGTGCGGCGCCAGTGCGGCCGCCAGCGCGGACGACTGGCCCGGCACGTCCAGGTGACCGCAGAGCAGGTGGCCGATCTTGTGCAGCACGACGTGCTGCTGGTGCGCTCGGGTCGTGTCCGCCGGGTACCCGATGTAGTCGCTGCGGTCGGTGGCGACCAGCACGCCGCACGGCATCCGCTCCAGCCCGGGGAGTTCGACGAGTTCCAGTGGGCGACCGCGGTGTTCGGAGACCGTCTCCACCAGCCGGGCCACCGAGAACGGCTCGGGCAGCCGGATCCCGTCCACGAGGCGCCGACATCGGCGGTGCAGTTCCCGGCTCCCCGCGCCCCACCCCATGGATCCCCTCCCGTTCGTCGTGCGGTCGGCGGCGGGCCGCGGCCCGCGCCCGCGGGCCGCCGGGCCGTCGTCCCCGGGCAGCCCCGCACCGCAGCACCACAGTGGCGGACCGCCCGGCCGCCGAACAACGGCGTCCGCGCCCGGACAATCAATTCCGGAGAACCGGAAGGCGGTCGCCGGCTCGCGTGGGAGAGTACGGACAAACAATCCAGCCGGGTTGATCAGGGGGGACGTGACCGTGGGGCGCAGACAACGTGCCTTGGACCCGTCCAGCGGCCCGGTGGCCGTGTTCGCCGCCCGGTTGCGGGCGCTGCGCGAGGACGCGGGCAATCCCACCTTCGCCGCCATGAGCCGCCGGGTCCACCGCTCCCCCTCGGTGCTCGCCGAGGCCGCCGGCGGCGTGGAGTTCCCGACCTGGGCGACGGTCGAGGCGTTCGTCCAGGCCTGCGACGGCGGCGGCGAGCTGCCGGCCTGGCGGCAACGCTGGCAGACCGCGCAGGCGGCGGTGTCCACGGCGGGCTCCGCGGCCGCCACCGTGCCGCCCGCCACCACGCCGCCCGACGGCCCACCGGTGTCACGGGCCGTCAATCCGGTACCCCCGACGACCCTGTCGGACCCAGCAGCCCCGGCCGTCGAACCGGCAGCCGCACCGGCAGCCGCACCCCTTGCGGACCCGCGCTCCCGAGCGCCGCAGCCGCGCCGCGCCCGCCCGGCGCTTCCGGTGGCCGCGGTGGGGCTGGCCTGCCTGGCCCTGGGGCTGGCGATCGGCGTACCGACCGGCATGGACCTGCGGACGACGCCCGGTGCGGCCCCCACGGCCGGCCCGACTCCGATGCCCTCCGTCGTGGTCGTGCCGCCGCCGTCGCCGCTCCCCTGGCAGCCCGCCGGCTCCGGCTGCGAGGCCCGGACCCACTGGGTCTTCCAGTACCCGCAGCCCTACACCGGGCAGGTCTACGTCCTGCTCGCGACGCCGGTGGCGGGCCCCGCCGACGTGACCACGAGCATCACCTGGGGCGCCTGGGCCTGGCACCGGTCCGTGACGGTCCACCCCGGCGCACCGGCCCAGGCCACCGGCGGCACGCTGCTGGTCTTCGACAAACTGGACGCCAGCGCCCGCGACCCCCTCGTACTGGTGGACACCTCGGCCCCCACCTGCGCCGCCTTCGGCACCGCCGGCGGGACCTCGGTCGCTCCGCTGGCGACCGTCGACGCCAACCTGGGCTGGGTCGACGCCCCACCGGCACCGACGCCATGACCGACGCCGGACGCGTCCGCCGGACTGCCGCAGCCGGTCGACGGGCCGCCCGGGCCGGAACCGCACCGACCGCGGCAACCGCGGTGGGGCTCCGGCCGGGTGGGGCTCCGGCCGGTGGGGCGACAGTCAGTGGGGCGACAGTCAGTGGTCAGCGGCCCGGGGTGCCGCCGATCAGGTCCTTGAACGCGTCCATCCGGGTCCGGCGGTCGGCCGGGTAGCGCTGCCGGGCTCGCTCCGCCTTGCGGGAGTCGGGCCGGTAGCGCCAACGCGCCCACGGAGAGCTCGGCTTGGCCAGCCGCAGCACGCCCACCAGGGCCACCAGCGGCACCAGCAGCCCGATCACGCCGAGGGCGGTCTTGCCCTTGAGGATCGTCCCGACCGCCAGCAGCAGGTTGACCAGCAGCACGACGGCGAAGGCCGCGTGGTCGGCGCCGGTCGAACCGGAGCCGGCGAACGGGTTGAAGCCGGCGACCAGCAGCAGTCCCACCCCGACCGCGAGGAAGACCGCGTCCACCGACTTGCGGCCCTCCTGCGCCCAGTAGACGTCCTCCAGGTGCAGCCAGAGGGCGAACTCGTCCAGGGTCAGGGCGGCCCCGAAGCCGAAGAGCACCGCGAGGAGCTGCACCCCGGGGCTGCCGGGCCGGTAGGCGAACTCGACCGCCCCGGCCACCAACATCCCGAGGATGCCGTAGACCTGGTGGTGCAGGTGGGTGCCGCCGACCTCCACGTCCCGGAACGGGCCCCGGCCGCTGCGGATCAGCCGGGTGACCAGCCGGGTGCCCAGGAAGGTCAGCACGAAGGCACCGAGCATCCAGAGCCCGAGCCCGTGGTTGGGCGTGACGATGACCAGGTCGATCTGCGCGGCCAGCGGGTGCACGGCGGACCCCGTCGGCTCAGCCCCGGCGCCCGGGCACCGCGAGCGGTTCGCGCACCGTAAGGAGCTCGCGCACGTTGAGCAGCTCGCGCACCGACGCGGCTGAGGCCGGGCGGCGGCGCAGCCGTCCTCGCTCCGGTCCTGGCTTCCGCCCGGGCTCCGGTCCGGGTTCCTGTGCAGGCATCCCTTCACCTCCGCGGCGGCGTGGCAGGGCCCGCACGCCGGGGCGCTCGCGGGCCAGGGGCCTCTCACCTCAGCGTATCGAGCCTGGGGCGAGCCACCACGCGAGCCACCACGCGGGACGGCCCGGTGGCCTACGGTGGGTGCAGGTGGACGACAGGTTCGGTGGTCGGCGAGGGCGGTGCCGCGATGGACAGGGAACGTGCCGAGCAGCTGGTCGCCGCGCTGCGGGACCGCGAGGTGATGGCGCACCTGGCCGAGCTGGGCGTGTACGAGTACGCGGTGCGCGTCGTGCTCCCGGACGGCGAGGGTGAGGCGGTCTGGGACAGCAGCGACGCGCTCGGGCTGGAGGCGGAGGTCCTGCAGGACGGGGTGCTGATCGGCCTGGTCCCGCACGTGCCCGGGTCGGAGCGGATGACCGAGGACGAACTCGTCGCGGCGATCGCCGCGACCGAGTACGACCCCGCGGGCCTCCACCCGCCCACGGACGCCGATGATCCGCCCAGGCCGTCACCGCCCACCCCGCCGCCTCCGGTCCGACCGGTCACCGACGCCCCGGCCCCTGCCCCGGCCCCGACGCCGGACCCGGAGGCCGCCCGCGGGCCGAAGCGGCACTGGTGGTCGCGCCACACCGGATCGTCGACGAACTGACCGGCCCGTCCCGGCCGTGCACCAATACGCCTCGGCTGCAGCCCCGGGATCGGCCGGTCCCGGCATGACGGCAGGTCAGGGCGACTGTCAGTGGCGGCTCATAGTGTGGAACCAACGTCGGAGGGGACGCCGGAAAGGCGTCGAAAAAGGGCGTTGGAATAGGGGTAGCACCATGTCCGCGAACCGGATCAAGCACAAGGTCAACCACGTCTCGCTGGTGGTCGACAAGTCCGGCTCGATGCGCCAGCACTCGGCGCAGCTCGTCCGCGTGGTGGACGAGTTCGTGAAGGGCCTCCAGGAGGAGTCCGACCGGCTCGGTCACGAGACCCGGATCAGCCTCTACGCGTTCGATCACCAGGTGCAGAACCTGGTCTGGGACATGGACGTCAAGCACCTTCCGTCGCTGCGGGGCCTCTACAAGGTCGCCAACGGTGCGACGGCGCTGATCGAGTCGGCCGTGAAGTCGATCGACGACCTGAAGAACATCTGGGAGGGCTACGGGGAGCACTCCTTCCTCCAGGTCGTCGTCACCGACGGCGAGGAGAACGCCTCCGGTTTCGCGGAGTCCGGTCAGATGCACACCCGGATGAACGCCGGCCAGGGCAAGGCCGCCCTGCGCACGTGGATCGACCGGATCCACGGCGCGATGGACGACCTCCCCGACCACTGGACCTCGGCGATCCTGGTCCCGAACTCGCTGGCCAAGCGCACCGCCCAGGAGTACGGCTTCCCGGCCGGCAACATCGCGATCTGGGACGCGGATTCCAGCAAGGGCGTCGAGGAGGCGATCGGCACCGTCAAGAACGCCGCCACGAGCTTCCTGCGCGGTCGCGAGAAGGGCGTGCGCGGCACCAGGAACCTGTTCGCGATGGGCCAGGACCTCAGCACGGCCGAGGTGAAGGCCAACCTCGACGCCCTGGACACCGGCAAGTACATCCTGATCCCGGTCGACGAGGCCCTGCCGATCCGCGAGTTCGTCACCCGCTCCGGGCACCCGTACAAGACCGGGTGCGCCTTCTACGAGTTGTCCAAGCGCGAGAAGGTCCAGGTCAACAAGCAGCTCGCGGTGGCGGAGAAGGACCCGGCCACCGGCCGGATGACGGGCCGGGTGTTCTCGGGCCCGGCGGCGCGCCAGCTCCTGGGCCTGCCGGACTCGGAGGCCACGGTGAAGCCGGGCGACAACCCCTCGTACACGGTGTTCGTCCAGTCGACCTCCGTCAACCGGAAGTTGGTGCCGGGCACCAAGCTGCTCGTCATGCTGTGACCGAGCGGTGCGGGCCGGTCACGGCCCGCCGAGCTCCCGTCGACTCCCGTGCCGATTCCTCCTCCGGCGCGGAGCCGAAGCCCGTGGACCGGCCCCCTGGCCACGGGCCCGTCGAGACGGCCTCTTAATATCATCTGGCATTCGTCGACGGACGCCGATGCCCGCTTGGCCGTGCCCCGCCGTCCAACGCCCCACACGACCCCACGGCTCCACCGATGGCGATGGAGCCGTGCATCGAGGAGGAACGTTCATGCACGCCCGGAAGATCGGCGCGGCCGCTGCGACAGCGGTGGCGGTTCTGGCTGCCCGCGACCTCATCCAGAAGCGGCACGCACTGCTCCGGAACTTCCCGGTCATCGGGCACGCCCGGTACCTGCTGGAGACGATCGGCCCGGAGCTGCGGCAGTACATCGTGACCTCCAACGAGGAGGAGCGCCCCTTCAGCCGTGACCAGCGCAGCTGGATCTACGCGTCGGCGAAGGAGGAGAACAACTACTTCGGGTTCGGCACCGAGGTCGACGTCGAGCACGTCCAGGGGCACGCCTACCTGAAGCAGCGCACCTTCGCCGGTGCGCTGCCCGACGCGCACGACCCGCAGGCCCCGCTGCCCTCGGCGAAGGTGCTGGGCGGGCCGCGCGGGCGGGCCAAGGCGTTCCGGCCGGCGAGCGTGGTGAACATCTCGGCGATGAGCTTCGGCTCGCTCTCCGGCGCGGCCATCACCGCGCTCAACAAGGGGGCGGCGCTGGCGGGCACGATGCACAACACGGGCGAGGGCGGCCTCTCGCCGTACCACCGCAACGGCGGCGACCTCGTCCTCCAGCTCGGTACGGCGTACTTCGGGTGCCGCAACGAGGACGGCAGCTTCAACCTCGACAAGCTCAAGGAGGTCGTCGCCGGCGCCCCGGTCAAGGCGATCGAGATCAAGCTCTCCCAGGGCGCCAAGCCCGGGCTGGGCGGGATGCTGCCGGGCGCGAAGGTGACCCCGGAGATCGCCGAGATCCGCGGCATCCCGGTCGGCAAGGACTGCGCCTCCCCGTCCCGGCACAGCGCGTTCGGCGACGTCGACTCGATGCTCGACTTCGTCGAGCTGCTCGCCACCGAGACCGGCCTGCCGGTCGGGGTCAAGAGCGCGGTGGGCGAGATGGGCTTCTGGCAGGAGCTGGCCACCCTGATGGCGCGCGGTGACCGCGGTGTCGACTTCGTGACCATCGACGGTGGCGAGGGCGGCACCGGGGCGGCACCGCGGATGTTCGCCGACTCGGTGTCGCTGCCGTTCCGGATGGGCTTCTCCCGGGTCTACGGCACCTTCGCCGAGCTGGGGCTGACCGACGAGCTGACCTTCATCGGCTCCGGCAAGCTCGGTCTGCCCGAGAACGCCGCGGTCGCCTTCGCCCTGGGCGCCGACATGATCAACGTGGCCCGTGAGGCGATGCTGTCGATCGGCTGCATCCAGTCGCAGAAGTGCCACACCGACAAGTGCCCCACCGGCATCGCCACCCAGAACCCGTGGCTGGCCCGCGGCCTGGACCCGGCCTCGAAGTCCACCCGGGCCGCCGTCTACCTGCGCACCCTGCGCAAGGAGCTGATGAAGGTCTCGTCGGCCGTCGGCGTCGCCCACCCGGGACTCATCACGGCCAACGACGTCGAGATCATGAACGGCGACTACGAGGCCCGCACGCTGGCCGGCGTCTACGGCTACAAGGACGGCTGGGGCGAGCTCGGCCCGCAGCTCGCCAAGGAGATCACGGCGCTGGTCACCGCCGAGCCGGGCCGCTGACGCCTCGGGGGTGACGCCGACCGGTGTCACCCCCCTGCCCGCCCACCCCAGCCACTCCGCTGCCCCCACCCCCGACCGGTCCGTGCCGAGGCGATCACCACATGACTGAAGAAGTGCGATTCAAGAGCGTCGTCGGCCCCGAGCTGGCCGCCTCGATCGACCTGCCGGAGGGCGAGGTCCGGGGCTGGGGGATCTTCGTCCACGGGTTCACCCTCGGCCGGAACTCGCCGGCCGCCTCCCGGGTCAGCAAGCAGCTGGCGCGCGAGGGCATCGGGATGCTGCGCTACGACAACCTCGGGATCGGGGACTCCGACGGCGACTGGGGGGACGGGTCCTTCACCATCAAGGTGGAGGACACCCTCCGGGCCGCCGCGCTGATGGCGGAGCGCGGCACGCCGGCGGACCTGCTGGTGGGCCACTCCTGGGGAGGCGCCGCGGCCATCGCCGCGGCGGCCGGGGCGACCGGCGTCCGCGCGGTGGCCACGATCGGGGCGCCCGCCGACCCCAGCCACGTCGAGCGGCAGTACGACGCGGTCATGGACCGGGTGCTCAGCGAGGGCTCGCACGAGTGGTTCGTCGGCGGGCGGACGCTGGTCCTCAAGCGCGCCTTCGTCGACGACGTCCACCAGGCCCGCCTGCGCGAGCGGATCCGCGACCTGCGCCTGCCGCTGCTCGTCATGCACTCCCCCACCGACGACACCGTCGACATCGCCAACGCCGCGGAGATCTTCAACGAGGCGCGCCACCCGCGGAGCTTCGTCTCGCTCGAAGGAGCCGACCACCTGCTGACCGCCCGCGGCCAGGCGCAGCGGGCCGCCCACATCATCAGCGCCTGGGCCGACCAGTACATCCACGGGTCGCGCCCCGCGGCCACGGCACAGGTCCTACAGTGAGGCCATGCCCGATGCGCGCCCGACCTCGGCCTTCCACGCGGCCAACCTCGATCCCGCGGTCACCGACCGGCTGATCGCCGCGCTCGACGCCCAGGCGGCCAACCCGGGCGTGCGCCGGCTGCGCAGCTGGGCGCACACCCGCCTGGCCGCGCGCCCCGGCGAGCGGGCGCTGGACGTCGGCTCCGGCACCGGCTCGGAGACCCAGGTGCTCGCGGCGGCGGTCGCGCCGGGCGGCACGGCGCTCGGCCTCGAACCCCACCCCGGTCTGCGCGCCGTCGCCGAGCAGCGCGCCCGCGACGTCGACAGCCCGGCCGGCTTCCTGGACGGCGACGCGCTCGCGCTGCCGCTGCCGGACGCCGAGCTGGACGTGGTCCGGTGCGAGCGCGTCCTGCAACACCTGACCGAGCCGGCGCGGGCCGTCGCCGAGATCGCCCGGGTGCTGCGCCCGGGCGGCCGGGTGGTCCTGCTCGACACCGACTGGCCCACCTTCGTCCTCCACCCGGCCGCCCCGGAGGTCCGCCCCGCGCTGGCCGCCGTCACCCAGGCCACCGCCGCCACCCCGGACGCGGGACGCCGCCTGGCGGGCTGGCTGGCCGCGGCCGGCCTGACGGTCGACGAGCTCGGCTCCGACGTGCTGCTGCACGACCCCCGCTCCGTCACCTGGCCGATCGTCCACGGCCTGGGCGCGGCGGCCGTGGCGCGGAGCCTGATCACCGAGGAGCAGCGCGAGCAGCTCCACGCCGACGTCACGGCCGCCGCCGAGCTGGGCGCCTTCCACCTGTCGGTGACGATGTTCGGCGCCGTCGCGCACCGGCCCCGCTGACCGACCTCCGGCCGCTGCCGGCCGCGCGCACAACGGCCCGCTGCCGGCCGCGCCCGCACAACGTCAGGACGTCGACGTCGACTGCTCCGGCGCCAGGGAGTTGCCCGCCGGGATGCGGCCGCAGTCGGACGGCGCCGGTCGGCCCGCGAAGCGGTCGTTCAGCCAGGCCATCGCGTTGGGCGCCCAGACCGGGGAGGTGGCGACGTGGCTGAGCAGGTCGTACTGCCGGTACTCCATCGCCTGGTTCCCGGTGGCGCAGTACTGCCGGACGAGCGCGCGGACGTCGCCGGCGACCATGACGCCGTCGCCGCTGCCGATGCCCGCGGGGCCGTTGAGGGTGCCTTCGGTGAGGCCCTGGTTGCCCTCGGCCAGGAAGCCGGGCACGGTCGGGGTGGCGGCCGAACCGAGGTTCAGCTTGTTCGCGGCGCTGACGAAGGCGGGCACCGAGTCCGGGTCGGCGTACTGCGGCTTCATCATCTTCTGCCAGGTCAGCCCGGGGTAGTGGCCCTGGGCGTCGAAGAGCGAACCGTGCTCCAGCTTGTCGTAGACCGAGAGGCCGTAGCTGTTCAGGTAGGACTTGAGGCCGCTGTCGTACGCCCGGTCGATCCCGAGGATGGTCATGGGGATGACGCCGGACCAGAGCAGGGAGCCGTTGACGTAGCTGAGGTTGTGCGCCGGGTCGACGAGCAGGCCGCCCTCGGCGAAGCCCACCAGCCGTGCGTTCACGTCGGGTGCGTAGGCGGGCGCGAGGGCGGCCGCCCAGTTGGTGGCGATGGAACCGCCCGAGTAGCCGAGCAGGCCGATCCGGGTGTCGGTGCTCATGCCGGTGTCGACGTTCGTACCGGTGTTGCTCGTGCCGCTACTGGTGTCGGCGCCGCCGTCCGAGGACGGCCGGGTCGCGGCGCGGATCGAGTCCAGCGTGTCGGTGCCGTACTCCGGGCCGGCCGCGAAGTCGGCGGTCTGGCCCTCGGTGTCGGGGATGATCACGTTGTAGCCCTGCAGCAGCAGCGGTGCCAGGAAGAGGTTCTCGGAGTTGGCGAGGACACCGCCGAGGGTGACGTCACCGGCGATGGCCCGGGACGGCGCGTCGGCCGGGTTGAGCGAGTCGTAGTACGACTGGTAGGAGACCGCCTTGCTGCCGTCGCCCCGCAGACTGCGCACCACCGTGGTCACGTTGGCGGTCGGCCGGCCCTGCGCGTCCGTCGTGCGGTAGAGCAGCTGGACCGCCGTCAGCGGCGTCGGGATGCCCTCGACGTGGTAGGTCAGCGTCCGCGTCCTCAGCACCGTTCCGGGCTCGTAGGAGGACAGCGGCCTGCTGCCGTCGTAGCGGTAGAACGGGTCCTGCGCCGTGACCGCCGAGGTGGTGGCGGGCGCGGCCACGGCCGTGGCCACCGGGGTGGCGGTGACGGCCAGCGCGGCGACGAATGCGGTGGCCAGCTGCCGGGCGGCGAGCTTTCTCATGGCTTGCTTCCCCCGTGACGGTGAGATGCGGATCAGGTGACGGGAGATCAAGTTACCAATCAGTAACCAGCCTGTACAGAGCCACCCCTGCCGACCGGCCCGGTACCGCCCGCCGGACCGCTGCCCGGTGCGGCGGCCACGCCGAGGCGCGGCAGCGCGTAGGGGTGGTGCTCGCGCAGGAAGGCGATCAGGTGCTCCCTGACCTGGCAACGGAGTTCGAAGGCGGCGCCGCCGTCGCGGGCGGTCATCAGGGCCCGGACGACGATGGTGCTCGGCGTGGTGTCCACCACCTGCAGCGCCTTGCCGACGCCGTCCCACAGCTCGCTCTTGGCGAGCAACGCCTCGAACTCGCGGCGCAGTTCGGCCACCGGCGTGCTGTGGTCCAGGTGCAGCAGGGCGGTGCCGGTGATGGCCGGGTCGCGGCGCGACCAGTTCTCGAAGGGGTGACTGGTGAAGTAGGAGACCGGCATGACGATCCGCCGCTGGTCCCAGGTCGCGATCACCACGGAGGTGAGGGTGATCTCCTCGACGGTCCCCCACTCGCCGCCGACCACCACGACGTCGCCGATCCTGGCCATGTCGCCGAAGGCCAGTTGGATGCCGGCGAACAGGTTGGCCAGAGTGCTCTGCGCGGCCACGCCCGCCACCACGCCGGCCAGTCCCGCCGAGGCGAGCAGGCTGGTGCCCAGGGCCCGGACGGCAGGATAGGTCATCAGCATGGAGCCGAGGGCGACCAGCGCGATCACGGCCTGGCAGAGCCGGCGCAGCATGCCGGCCTGGGTCCGGGCCCGCCGGACCAGGTCCGGATCCCGCCGACGGACCGTGACCCGGACGCTGGCGTCGATCACCAGGGTGGACAACCGGGCCGAGAGCCAGGCGGAGCTGGCGATGGTGAGCAGCAGCAGGGTGTGCCGGACGGCACCGCCCGTCGCGGGTGCGAGCCGCACCCAGGGCTCGCCCACCAGCAGCAGCGCGCAGGTCAGGGTGGCGAGCAGCGGGACGCGGCAGCGGCGGACCAGCGTGAACGGCGTGCTGTCGAGGTGCCGTGCGGGCAGGCGGCGGGCCAGTCGCTCCGCGAGCAGGCCGGCCAGCCGGGCGGTGGCGAGTGCGCCCGCGGCGGTGGCGAGGAGGCGCACCAGGGTCCAGCCGTCCACCATCAGTTGCGACCCGGTCCGGCCCCACCGGACCGCTCGGTCGACCTGACCACGCGGCTCGGATCGAGCAGGACAGCACTGGAGGCGACCATCAACGGTCCTTTCGTCGCGAGGCGGTGTACGGGCCCCGGTCCCTTACCCGGGTCGCTTCGGGCGATGCCCGGCCGGTCGAAAGTCACGAGACCTCTCCGTTTCGTGCACGTCTTCCCGAACCGGTCCCGCACCGCGGGCCCTCGACCATGGAAAATGTCGCGATGGACACGTTCGCCACCGGCTCCACCGATCCCGTCGCCGCCACCGACCCCGCCGACGGCAGCGCCCCGGAACGCGCGGGCTACCGGCGCTCGACCGGCTCCCCGCGCGGCGAGGCCAGGCGCCGGGAGCTGCTGGACCGGGTCGCCGACGACCTGGCGGTCAACGGGCTGCCGGACTTCTCGCTCCGGCGGGCGGCGCGGGCGGCCGGCACCACGCACAAGGTGCTGCTCTACCACTTCGAGGGGGCCGACGACCTGCTGCGGCAGGCGGTCCTGCTGCTGCGCGAACGGCGGGTCGGCAACGCCCTGGCCGCGGTCGCCGCGGATCCGGCGCTGCGGACGCTCACCGACCGGGTGCGCGCGGTGTGGCCGGTCCTGACGGGTGCGGAGTCGGGCCTGCGGGTGCTCGACCAGGCCATCGGTCTGGCGATGTACGACCCGGTGCGGCATGCCGAGCTCGCCCGCACGGCGTCGGCGCAGTACCTGCCCGTGTTGTTGTCCTTCTGCCCCCTCTCCTGGCCCGAGCGACGGAAGTTCGAGGTCAGTCAGCTGGTCCTCGCGGCGCTCCGCGGCCTGCTGGTGGAGCTGGTGACCAGCGGCGATGTCGAGGGCATCGACGCCGGCTTCGCGGCCCTGGTCCGAGCGCTGGAGCGGGAGGAGGCCGACCAAGGGTAGCCGCCCGCGGCCCGCTCGGCGGGCGCGGCACGGCTGCCCGTGCCGCCGCATGGACAGGATGTGAACCACATGG
This sequence comes from Kitasatospora sp. LaBMicrA B282, assembly GCF_050325825.1. Taxonomy (NCBI): domain Bacteria; kingdom Bacillati; phylum Actinomycetota; class Actinomycetes; order Kitasatosporales; family Streptomycetaceae; genus Kitasatospora; species Kitasatospora sp. LaBMicrA B282. Next base: position 87,200 of record NZ_JBNQTI010000007.1, on the reverse strand, counting down.
TTCACTTTTTCTGGAGCAGCAAGTCCAGCCCGTCCGTTCCGGGGGGAGAGACACGGATGTCCGCACCACGGGAGAAGGTCCGTTTCACCAGCGGCGACACCGACTGCGCCGCCTGGCACTACCCGGGCACCGGCCCGGCCTGCGTGATCATGGCCGCGGGCCTCGGCGTGACCAAGGAGCCGGGTACCGATCCGTTCGCGAGGCGCTTCCACGAAGCCGGGTTCCACGTCCTCGCCTTCGACCACCGTCACTTCGGCGAGAGCGGTGGCACGCCACGCCAGCTCGGCCGGATCAAGGACCAGTTGGCGGACTGGCAGGCCGCGATCGCGTTCGCCCCGACCCTGCCCGGCGTCGACCCGGCCCGGCTCGCCGTGTGGGGCTTCTCGCTGGCCGGCGGTCACGTGCTGCGGGTCGCGGCGCGCAACCCGCAGCTCGCGGCAGTGATCGCGCAGACGCCGACCGCCGACGGTCCGGCTGCGGCGCGCAACGCGATGCGCCATCAGACACCGCTCGCCATGGGCCGCCTCACCGGCCGAGGTCTCCTCGATGCCCTCGGCGGCCGGCTCGGCCGGGACCCCCTCCTGGTGCCGCTCGCCGGCCGTCCGGGTACCGTCGCGGTGCTGACCACGCCGGACGCCGCAGCCCAGCCGTCCCCGCTCGACCCCCACGGCAGGTACCCGCAGTGGCAGCAGGCCATCGCCGCCCGCTCGACGCTCCCGCTGGCCTGCTACCGGCCCGGGCGCGACGCGCCCCGGATCCGGGTCCCGCTGCTCGTCCTCGCCTGCGAGCAGGACCGGTCCGCCCTCGCCGCACCCGCCGTTCGCGTCGCGCGCCAGGCACCCGACGCGGAGCTGGTGCTGCTCCCGGGCGGACACTACGCACCCTTCACGACGATGCACGAACGAGCCGTCGAGGCCGAGCTGGCCTTCCTGCGCAAGCACCTCTGAGCCCCGCCGGCCGGGCCCGCGGCGAGCGGCCGGTCAGCGACCGGTGACCGGGGCCGGTCGGCAGCCGGCGGCTCGGCCGGTCGGCGACCGGTGGCCGGGGCCGGTCAGCGACCGGTGGCCAGGTTCGCGCCGCCGGTGCAGTCCAGAACCACCCCGGTGATGAAGGTGTTCGCGGCCATCAGGTGGATCGCCGACGCCAGGTCCTCCGGTCGGCCGACCCGGCCCACCGGGGTGGTGGCGGCCAGACCGTCGAAGAGTGCCCGGCGCTGCTCGGCCGGGACCCGGTCCCACCACGCCGTGTCCACCACACCGGGCGAGACCGCGTTGATCCGCAACGGCGCCAGCTCGACGGCCAGCGGCGGCACCATCGCCTCCAGTGCGCCGTTGATGGCGGCCAGACCCGCGGTGCCGGGGAAGGCGGCGCGGGCGGAGGCGGCGGTGATCAGCGTGACCGACCCGTCCTTGCGCAGGTGCGGCAGCGCGGTCTGCACCACCCGCACCTGGGCCCAGAACTTCGCGTCGAACCCGGCTGCCAGGTCGGTCAGGTCGAGGTCCGCGAAGGGCCCGCCGCCCACCGCGCCACTGACCGCGACGACCAGGTGGTCGACGGTGCCGACCGTGGCGAAGAAGGCGTCCAGGCCGGCCTGGTCGGTCGCGTCCACGCAGTGGCCGCGGCTCGCGCCACCGATCCGCGTCACGGCCTGGTCCAGGCGCTCCCGGCTACGGCCGGTGACCACGACCTCCGCCCCGTCGGCGGCGAACGCCGCGGCGGCCGCCTCGCCGATGCCGGAGCTGCCACCCATCACCACGACGACCTGGCCGGCGAAGACGGATCCCGAGCTGCTCATGATGTGCCCCTCAACTTACCGAGACTGTGAGTTCCGTCAATCATGGTTGTCGAGACTGCTAGTCTTGTCAAGCGGGAACAGGACGACGGACCAGGGCAGGGAGAGGCGCCAACGTGGACACGACCAAACCGCCGGGCAGTTCGCACCCCCCGGCCGGCACGAACCGCCCGCACACCGGCCGGCGCCGCAACGAAGCCGCCCACCAGGCGATCCTCGACGCCGCCCTCGACCTGCTGGCGCACGGCGACGGCGCACCCGTCAGCATCGATGCCATCGCCCGGGCCGCCGGCATCGGAAAGCAGACCGTCTACCGGTGGTGGCCCTCCAAGGGCGCCCTGCTGCTGGACGCGCTCACCCACCGAGCCGCCCAGGACGTGGCCGACCCCGACACCGGCGCCCTGCCCGCGGACCTGCTCGCCTTCGTCACCAGCACCTTCGACGCCGCCCAGCACCCCGGCACCGCCCCCGCCCTGCGCACCCTGGTGCGCGAAGCCGCCCGCGACCCCCACCTCGCCGACCTGATGCGCGCCTACACCGCCAGCCGTCGCGCAGCCCTGCACGACCTGCTCGACCGCGGCCGCTCCCGCGGCGAACTCGCCCCGGACACCGACCTGGACCTGATGGTCGACCAGATCTACGGCCTGTTCTGGTACCGGTTCATCCTCGAGTGCGCCCCCCTCGACCGGACCACGGCGCGCCGGCTCGTGCGCGCCCTGCTCCCCACCACCCCGCCGGCGGCCGGCTGAGTCCCGCCGCCCGGCGATGCCCCCTGTCCGGCCTACCGCAGGCGTCGGTTCTCGGCTCTTGTCGGGTGTCCCGTTCGGGGTCCACGCATGGGACGGGTGCGCGGCCGTGGGCGGTCGAGGCCCGCCGAGCCGCCCGCGACTCCGCTGATCGGACGGAGCCGTACCAGGTCGTCGGCCGACCGCGCAGCGGGCACGCGTCGGTTACTTTCAGCCACCAGGCATGTCCATGACGTAACCGGTTCGCAGGTGCTCGGGCTGCGCCCACCCGGCGGGCTGTGCGAGGGTCGGCGCGGCCGCTGCGCCACGGTGCGGCGGCCCGACCGAACCCGTCCGAGCCAAGGAGTGATCCCGATGAGTCGTATCCGCACATCGGCGAAGGCCGCCGCCGTCCTGGGCGCAGCGGCGTGCCTCGCCGCGCTCGCCGGCCCGCAGGCGCTCGCCGCACCGTCCCGCAGCTCCGACGCGCCAACGGCGCTGGTGATGACGGTCGCCGACGGAACGCCGGACGCGCTGACCAACGCCCGCTCGGTGCTGCTGCTCTGCAACCCCGTCACGGGTGGCGACCACCCCGCCGCCGCGACCGCGTGCGACAACCTGCGGACCTCGGCCGGGTCCCTGACGGCCACCCCCACGCTGCAGACCTTCTGCATGAACGTCCACCAGCCGGTGACCGTGCTCGCCGAGGGCATCTGGCAGGGGCAGCCGGTCTCCTACCAGCAGACCTACGACAACCGGTGCCTGATGCTGCGTGCCACCGGCGAGCTGTTCGACTTCTGACGGAACGCCGGACGCCAGGCGACGGAGGCCAGACGCCGGAGCCCGGCCACCGGGCGCCGGCCACCGCCGCGCCGGGCAGCCTCAGCCGCGCTCGCCCCGGGACCAGTCGGCGTAGCTGATCCGGTCCACCGGGACCACCTCCACGGTGGTCCCCCACTCGTTGCGCCCCAGCCGGGAGAGCGGGCGCAGCAGACCGATCTCCGGGTGGCCGTCGACCAGCACCGCCTCGTCCACCACCGCGTGCACCACCTCGCCGAGCACCAGGGTCCCGTCCCCCAGCGTGATGGTGCTGTGCAGCCGGCACTCCAACGCCACCGGGGAGGCGGCCACCCGGGGCGGCTTGACCAGCAACGACGGCTCGGTGGCCAGCCCGATCGCCGCGAACTCGTCCACCTCGGCCGGGAAGTCCACGCCGGAGGCGTTGACCTCGGCCATCAACGGCTCCGGCGCCAGGTTCACCACGAACTCCCGGGTCTCCCGGACGTTGCGCAGCGAGTCCCGGCTGGCCACCGAGGTGAACTGGACGATCGGCGGCCGGATGCTGGAGATGGTGAAGAACGAGTGCGGTGCAAGGTTTGCTGTACCACCATCAGAACTGACCGTGGACACCCAGGCAATCGGCCGCGGCACCACCACCGCGGTGAGCAGCCGGTAGACGTCCTGGGTGGGCATGGCCTGGGGATCGAAGTCAACGCGCATGCCGCCCAGTATCCCGGGCCACCCTGAACCTGTACGACGAGCTGTCCAAGTTCGTCCCGCGCCGTCCCGGCGTGTACCTGCGCATCTCCTCCGACCGGTTCGGGCTCGAAGCGGGTGTCGACCGTCAGCAGGAGGACGCCGAGGACACCCGCGGCGCCTGTGCTGGGGCCGGTTCGCGAAGATGTACAAGGAGACCGACACCTCGGCCTTCAAGAAGCGCAAGATCACCCGCAGCGACGGCAGTGTGAACTGGGTCGTCATCCGCCCCGAGTTCCGCCGCCTCCTGGCCGACCTGGCCGGCGGAGTGATCGATGGCGTCATCTCCTACGACCTCGACCGCCTGGCCCACCAGCCCCGCGACCTCGAAGACCTCATCGACATCGTCGAGCACACCCAGCGCCCGGTCGTCGGCGCCACCGGCGGCCGGATGAACCTCATCAACGACAACGACCGCCACATGGCCCGCATGATGTGCATCATGGCCCTCAAGTCCTCCGAGGACACCGCCCGCCGCGTCGCCCGCATGCACCTCGCCACCGCCCAGGACGGCGGCATCCAGGGACGCATCGCCTACGGCTGGATCCGCAAAGGCCCTGAGAAGGGGCAGCTGCTGAAGGGCGAGGCGAAGGTCGTCGCCGACATCTTCAAGGCCTGCCTCACCGGCGAGACCGCCTACGCCATCGCCATCCAGCTCAACCAACACGGCGTCACACCTCCTGCGGCGAAGCAGTGGTCCTCCACCATGGTCAACAAGATGCTCCGCAACCCCCGTTACGCCGGGCTCGTCTCCTACTCCGGCAAGCATCGCGTCGATGCCGCCACGGCGTGGGACGGGTGGTCGAGGGTGCTCTTCGACGACGGTCGCCCTCTCGCCGGCACCTGGAAAGCCATCGTCAGCCCCAAGACCTGGTCCCGGGTGCAGTTCGAGCTCCAGCTCCGCCGCCAGAAGCGAGGCCTCGCGCCGGGAACCCACCGTCCGGCCATTGCCGTCAAGTACGAGCTCTCGGGCATCCTTCGCTGCGGACACTGCGAACGCGGCCTCGTGGGCCACAAAGCCAACGGGGGGCAGGAACCGCTACTACCGCTGCCCGCCCTCTGCTCACGGCGGCTGCGGCTATCGGTGCAGCCGGAACCACCAACTGGAACAGCTCCCACAGCTCATCCGGCACCAAGCGCTCCACAATCAGCACCAGCGAAGCCTACTCAGTCGTCCAAATGAGATGTCTTCCATGTCCAGCGAGCACTGACCGAGCAACCTGGCGGGGCAGTCGGGCAAGGACCGGGGGCGCCCCCGCTCTGTCACGCTTGGGCCACAGCCCTGCCGCGTTGCCCGCTTACCGGCACGTACGTGGCTACGGTTTCCAACCACTGCAGCACAAGCAGTAATCGGCGAACGGTATGTCGACGGGAAGTGCCATGCGTACACCACGGATCACCACCGCCCTGTTGGGAGTCCTGGCCCTGGCCGCCTGCAGTTCGGCGCCGATCTCCGGCGGAGCCGCATCGGCACCGACCTTCGACCTTCCGACGCCGCCCCCGGCGACCTCCATGCCCACATCCACGGCGGTGGCGCCGGGCGCTACGCCCAGCGGCCCGACCGGCGCCCCCAGCCCCGTCGGCTGGGGGCCGACCGTGAAGTACACGAGCTTCACAGTCACCCGACAGGGCGGCTTCAAGGCCACCGTGTACCTGCAGTGGCACGCTCCCGTGGATGTCTCCATGTCGCAGGTGTTCCCGGACTGCCAAGGCATCATCGGGTTCAACAACAACCAGGCAACCGCCTCGAGCCAGCTGGCGCTTCGTGCCGTGGTCATCGATGTGTCGACGGACTTCCCGGCCGTCAACGGCTTCACCTGGCCTGCCGAGCAGGGTCTGGTACTGACCATGACCTCGCCGGCCTACGCGTGCCGCAACACGTCCGTCACCGGGTCCGAGAATCCGGCGGTGTCCACCTTGATCCCGGGCGGAGCCAGTCCGGAGCTGATGTATGTCTACACCGCCCCCAAGACCCCCGACTCCCCGCAGGGAACGTTCGACAACTCGTACCAGGACGCCGGCGTGACCCTGACGGGATACCAGGTCACCGATTGCCAGGCCACCTTCGGCAAGAGCGGCATCGACGGCTGCTCGGCGACCTACAGCGGCAGCGGGGACTGAGCCCGGCAGCCCCCTGCACAGCACTCGCGGGCGGCGGCAGCGACGACCTCGCCACACACCGCCCGTCTCCGTCTCCGTCTCCGTCTCCGGTCAGACCTGCCGCAGCAGCATCCGGGCCGCTCCAGGCAGTCCGCGACGAAGCGCAGGAACCCGCCCGCCGAAGTGCGGTGTCGCAGACCCGGTGGTCAAAGGTGAACGTCAGCTGCTCGACCTGACGGACCGCCAACTCGTCGTCTTGGAAAGTTGGTTCGGCGACGATCCGGCCCACCTCGAGCATTGTCGCCTTCGGGCGGTTGAGGGTCGGCCTGGGTCCGTCCACGCCGAAGACGCCGTAGTTGTCGAGGGTGAAGGTTCCACCGGTCAACGCAGCCGAGGCGAGCGAACCGGCCCGCGCGGCAGCCCTCAACCGGCCTAGCTCGGCGCCCGTTGCTCGGCGGTCAGCTGCTGGGCGTCTCGCGCACCGCCGAGACCATCAGGCCGCGCTCGCTCTGCGCGGAGAAGCCCAGGTGGGCGAGGAAGTTCCGAAGCACACCGTGGAGTTGGGGGCTCTGCCCGTGGGTGAACGAGCCCAGGGACGCGCCCCATAGTGCCTCCGGGATCTGTACGGCGAGCCGGACGAGGTGCTCACCGCGTCGGGCGAGGTGGAGACCGTCGTCCTCAAGCACTACATCGCTTACCGGCGGCTGCAGAACGTGGCGAGCGTGATCTTCCGTGAGCTCGGCGCGCAGTCGCCGTTCGGCCACGTCCGCGTAGTGCGGCGAGAGTTCGGCGCCGACGAATCGCCGGCCTTCGCGTAGGGCCGCGACGCCGGTCGAGCCGCTGCCGGTGAAGGGGTCGAGGACGGTGCCGTTCTCGGGGCAGATCCGGACGAGCTGTTGCATGATCTCCAGTGGCTTCTGGGTGATGTGGAGGCGGTCCTTGCGGGGCTGGGAGGCGATGAAGTGGCCGGGCAGGTAGAGGTCCCGGTTGTGGTCGAGGGTGCCCTTGGTTCCCCGGATGATGAACTCTGCGGACTGCTTGAAGCCGCCTTGCGGGGCCGGCTGGCGGGCTTGATCCACGGGATGGTGCCCTGCCAGGTCCAGCCGGCCATCTGGAGCACGTCGCTCGTGGTGGGCTCCTTGGCGCCAGTCGGAGAAGACCATCGCCACCGAGTGCTCGGTGGAGGTCCGGTAGGACTCGGTGAGCAGGTCGGTGAGCCAGAAGCGGTAGGCGCGCTGGTCGCGGTTTCTCGCCGGGGAAGGTCTTCAGGTCGTGGGCGGAGCACATCCGCCGAGCCTGGCCGCCGGCCGAGGCTGCCCATGATCAGACCAGTGCCGGCGAGACAGCCGTCGACTGCCCGCCCCGGCACCGCCGCACGGAAAACCGGTGCCCGCTCCAGGACCGCGGTGGTCGAGCACGCGCAACAATAGAGCTGCGTCAAGGATGCGGCCCATGCGAGCATGACGTCGTGACGATCACGAACAGCGGCCACCTTCGTGCCGCGACCACACACGACGGTGAGGCGCTGCTGCGCCTGTGGGGATTGTTGTTCGATGACGACGCAGACGTGCACGAACCGTGGAGAGGTCACGCAGCCCAGTGGTTCGCCCGCTTCGTCGACGACCCGGACCATGCACGCCTGCCCGTGATCGAGGTCGACGGTGCGATCGTCGCCACGGCGATCGGCACCCTGGAACTCGGTGTGCCCAACCCTCAGTGCACCAAGGGGCGCACCGTGCGTCTCGCGAACCTGATCACCCTGCCCGAACACCGGGGACACGGCTACGGGAAGGCGCTCGTCCTCGACGTGCTGGGCTGGGCCCGGTCCATCGACGCCGACCGCGTTGACCTGAGCGCCACCCCGGACGGCAAGCGGCTCTATGACAAGCTCGGCTTCGCGCTGACCTCGGCTCCGCGGATGAAGTTCGTCCTGTAGGACGACGCCGAACAACCCCCAGCTCACCGCCCTACCCGCTACCCACCATCAGCGAGTGCGGACACCTTCCGCGCCGCAGGGACCGGCCGGGCTCGGACGGGTCTGAGCGGCCGTCAGCGGGACCGCCAGGGCCGGCGCCGGGGCACCCGCACGGCAGCGCCGCACGGTCACCCCGTGACAGCCGTGATCCACCGCAGCACTGGCAGAAAGCCCCAGCTCAAACGGCCCCACGCCCCGGACATCCATGGCTGACGCCCATTCCGCTGACACGGACCATGAGCTGGTGGCCGCGAAGCAGGCCGCCGAGGCGAAGCCGAAGGTGTCGAGGGCGGACCGGTTCCAGCTCCATCTGGCGGCGCTGACGGCCCTCGTCGAGCGGTCGAGCGGGAGGGCCACGCCCGCGTTCCGCGGGCGCACAGGACCGCTGAGGGACAGCCCCTGGACGCCTGGCTGAACGACACCAAGGCCCGCCGGGCGAAGCTCAGCGAGGAGCAGCTCGGGCAGCTGGAGGCTCTCGGGGTCGGCTGGGAGGGCATCTGTTCACCGCGGGGTGTCGGGGCCGGGCAGCTCGCGCTGGGTGCGCAGTGGGGAGAAGAAGATCGGCACCCAGACCAGGGCGAGCCCGGCGGCACCGAGCCAGAGCGCGGTTCGGACGGAGGCGAGTTCGCCCAGCAGGCCGGCCAGGGCCGCGCCGATCGCGAGTGAGCCGGTCAGCAGGACCCGCATGGTGGCGTTCATCCGGCCGAGCAAGTGGTCCGGCGTCACGTTCTGGCGGAAGCTGACCTTGATCACGTTGTCGATGCCGACCTTGCAGGTGGTGATCAGCCAGGCCACCGCGGCGAACCAGAGGGCCGGTCCGCGATCGGCCAGTGCCAGCAGAGCGCCGAACGGCGCGACGGCCAGGCCCATCAGCCACAGCACCCGGCCGGGGCCGAACCGGCAGGCCAACCATCGGGCCGACATCGAACCGATGAACACTCCGAGACCACCGACCGCGAAGAACAGGCCGATGACGCCGTCGGAGAGGCCGAGTTCACGGGCGAACAACACCGGCAGCACGGTCTGGCACAGCTGGATGGACAGGTTCGTCAGTGCCCCGGCCAGCGCAATCGCCCGCAGGGTGGGGTGGCCGAACACGAAGCGCAGGCCCTCCCGGATCTCGCCGCCGAGACGTGCGTCGCGCCGGTGTTGCGGGCGTGGGTCTGCCTGGCGGATGCGCAGCAGGAGGATCGCCGACCACAGGTAGCTGGCCGCGTCGACCACGACCGCCGTCGGGGCGGACAGCAGCGCCACCAGCAAGCCGCCCGCGCTACGCCCGCCGATCTGGGTGAGGGCGTCCACCGTCACCAGGTGGGCGTTGGCCTGGGTGAGCTGGTCCCGCCCGACCAGTTCGGGCAGTTGGCTCAGCGTGGCCACGTCGAAGAAGACCGTGGCCGCGCCCGCCAACAGGACCACCAGGTAGAGCTGTTGGATCGTCAGGCAGCCGAGCAGCCAGGCAGCCGGCACGGACCCGAACAGAGCGGCCCTGGCCAGGTCGGCGGCGATCATCACGGGCCGCTTGCGGATCCGGTCCACCCAGGCCCCGGCCGGCAGGCCGATCAGGAGGAAGGCGAGGGTACTCAGCATCGCCAGCAGGCCGACCTGTCCGGCCGAGCTGTGCAGGGCCAGGACGGCGGTCAACGGTATCGCCAGGGAACTCACCGCGGTGCCGAGCTTGCTCACCGCGGTGGCGCCGACGAGCAGACGGAAGCCCGGGTTGCGAAGGGCCGAAGGAGATGGATCGAGGGTGGGCGCGGCCGTGCCTGGCCCGTGGGCGAGATCAGTGCTGGTCATGGAGTGAGGTTCCCGCCCCGCCGACCGGCGGGCGAGGAATTTAGGCTGTACTGAATCCTGACCCGTTGGCCGCAGGGTCTTCCACCGCAGAAGGGCTGCACCGTGCTGGACCTGGCATTCTCCCTCCGCGACCTGGCCCGCACGAGGTTCGCCGTGTCGCCGCTGTGGGAGGTGGTCGCCAGTGTCAGGGTGTTGAAGCGCTCGGCCGCGCACCCCCTGTACCGCCCGTGGACCGCCGAGGTCGGGAACCGGTTGGCCACCTCGGGGCTGGACTGGCGTCTGCTCGCCGACCTGGTCCCGGAACCGCCCCACGCCATACCGGTCTTCATCGCACCGCCACCGACGACCGCGGTCGCCGATCTGGGACTCGAGCTGGCCGTCCTGCGCGCCACGCCACCCGAGCAGGTCCGGTCCGGCCTCGGCGGTCCACGCGCGCCGCGGTCCGAGCGGGTCGACCGGCTGCGCAGCGATCCGCGGCGCGGCCTCGCGGAGCTCGCCGAACTCGTGGCGGCCTACTGGGAGATCGCCCTCGCACCGTACTGGCCCCGGATGCGTTCCCTGCTGGAAGGTGACGTGCTGCACCGGGCCAGGCTGTTCGCCGAGCACGGGGCGGACCAGTTGCTGGGCGACCTGGGGTCCAGCGTGACCTGGGACGAGGACACCCTGTACGTCGGGCACCACTACGTCCGTGGCAGTCGGCAACTCGGCGGGCGCGGCCTGCTGCTGGTTCCGTCGGTGTTCGTCTGGCCGCGGGTCTTCTCCGTGATCAGCCCGAACTGGCAACCCACCCTGCGTTATCCGCCGCGCGGTGTGGCCGCGCTCTGGGAACGGCGGTCCGCCCTCCCACAGGCCCTGGCAGCGGTCATCGGCCGGTCCCGGGCCCGCCTGCTGGCCGAACTCGACACGCCCGCCTCAACGATCGACCTGGCCCGCCGCACAGGGATCACCGCCGGCGGAGTGTCCCAGCACCTGACCGCCCTCCGCGCCGCCGGCCTGGTCGACGCGCACCGCAGCGGCCGGTACGTGCTGTACGTCCGCACCGAGGCGGCGGAGGTCCTGCTGGCTGCTGCGGATGCACGAGGTGATGAGGGGATTGTGCTGCCTGCGGGCTGAAGTTGTCGTCGATGAAGGCAGCCGGTACGTCGAACGGGCGTGCCCGGCCGCCGCGACGCGCACCGGGTAGCCGTCGGAGAAGGTCAGCTGCGGGGTGTCCGGATCCGCCGGTGCCGGCGGTGTGGTGCCCAGGCTGAAGCCGGCCGACTGGTCGGCCAGGCGCGGACCGATCGGCCCCACGCACTGGACCAGGGCGCCGATTTCGACGAACTCGACCTGGACGTCGCCCCCGGCGGCGTCCAGGCCCTCCTGACGCTGCGTCCGTTCGGCGGTGCGGCAGGCGCTCGCCGCCCGGCCGGCCGAGACTGGCGCCGATGGGGAAGGTGACCACGTCACCGGCTGTGCTGGTGATGCGGCGCCGAGAGCACCAGGTGTTCTCGGCACGAGACCGGGACCGCCCGCACCGGCCCCGGCTACAGCAGGCGGCGGGCAGGCCGGCAACCACCGTCCGGGCGGATCTGAACCGTCACGACCAACGGCGAGACCAAGCGCAGGTTGCTGGGTGCGCCCGGTGACACGTACCTCGACCGGTCACAGCCGTGCGGGGATCGCGCGACGGCGCCCCGGGCCCTTGTGGGCCGGGGCGCTGCCTGGATTGGTACGCCGGGGTCGGCTACCGCAGGAGGCGTCGTGCGAGGGGGAGGCCGGCGAAGCCGATGGTGGCGCGGGCGGCGCGGGCGCGGGCCATGACGCCAACGGTGCGGACGGTGATCATCGTGAGGACCATCAGGACGAAGGCCGTGCCGTAGGTGTCGCTCGGGACGTGGTGGGCGATGGAGAAGCTCGCCAGCTGGTGGGTGAACCAGTGGGTGGAGCCGTAGGCGAAGCCCAGGCGCAGGGCCAGGGCGAGGGTCCACAGCGCGGCGTAGGGCCAGCCGGAGACGGTGACGAGGCGGTGGTCCTTCTCGTCGCGGCGGACCTTGATCAGGGCGATCGAGGCGAGGCCGAAGAGCAGGCCCGCGGCCAGGCCGGCCGCCTCGAGCAGGTGTGGCATGGAGCCGCCGGGCATGGCCTTCAGGTACTTGGCGCCGATGCCGGCCACGATCGCGATCGGCAGCACCAGCCGTTTGGCGTCGGGACGGCGGGTGCCGAGCTGGGTGACCAGGACGGCGACGAAGAGGCCGGTGTAGAGCAGGTAGTCGCTGACGCTCATGGTGTCCTCCGGGGGGCTGCGACGGGGTGGATCCGGGAGCCGGACACCCACTTACATCTCCAACGATGCATCTTCTAAGATGCATCTGTCAAGATTGATTCCGAGAGATACATCCACTGGGATGTATCTTGGGGAGATGGAGATGAGCGACCTCTACCAACTCGGCCGCCGCCTGGCCGAGATCGCCCTGACCGACATGGGCGCCGACGAGCTCGACCTCGCCCCCGGCGAGTTCCTCGTCCTGCAAGACCTGACCCTCAACGGTCGCAGCAGCGTCACCGACATCACCAAGCGGACCGGTCTCGCCCAGAGCCGCGTCTCCACCGGCGTACGCGCACTCACCGCGCGTGGCTGGACCCACACCGCAGCCGACCCGGACGACGGGAGACGCACCCTGGTGGACCTCACCCCCGAGGTCCGCACCGCCGCCACCCAGCGCCGCGCCGCACGGGCGGACGACAGCCTGCGCACCACCCTCGCCCAGGCCGGGGCCGGCGAGCAGGAGATCCCTGCACTCCTCACCGGCCTGGCACGGCTGCACGCACTGCTCGTCGCCGGCCAATCACCGCAGCGCTTCCCCGAACCGTCGGAGAAGAACAAACCCTGACACGCCGTCGAACCCACCCGCGCGGCCTGCCGGCCCGGCACCCCGAGGGCGGCGGGCCGCGCCTCAGTTCCACCAACCGCTTCTCGCGACGCCACCCGCCATGACCACCCGGCCGGGCAACCGACTGTGGTTGGCGGTGATATTGCGCAGGTGCTCTCCAACCGGGAAACCGTGCTGGCCACTTGGGCCGGGTTCGGGCGGTGGCCGGCGTACGGCTCCGAGGCCGGGCGAGCGCCCGGACCCGGAGCCGTCCACTGCCCATCGCCTGCACGGTCGTAGTGGGCGCGGCTGCCGCGCCGCCCGGTGGTCTCCAACAGCCGGTTGGTCTCCTCGGCAACGCCGGCAGGACATCACTGCGCACCCGGAGCATGACGGAAGGTGATTGGCGCTGCCAGAGGACCGCGGCCTCGTGGTTTAGCGGATGTTTACGCGCCGTCCCGAGTGTCGTCCTCCGCCGGCGAGATGGCCGGGGGGACCAGCCCGACCGGCGACGAAGAGCCGGTTCGAGAGGAGAACACATGCCCGGGATCTTCTTCATCGACTTCTACAACAACACCGGTGAGGACGTGACGCTCACCGCGCGGGTGCTCGACGAGGGCGACTGGTACGCGAGCAAGGACGGGAACCCGCAGTACCTCATCGACGGGCTCCACCTGGCGAAGGACACGCGGCTCGCGCAGCCGCTGGTCCTGAAGCGGGCCAACCTGGTCGACACCGCACCCTTCGTGATGACCGTGGACATCGGCGGAACGCAGCTGGTGTTCCGGCTCGACGCGAAGGATGCGATCAACGCGATCGACATCCCCGAGCTCCCGATCTACCAGGGCGGCTACGAGTACACCGCACTGCAGGTGATCAGCCAGGTGGGGGAGATCGAATACGACAACCCGAACTACAACCGGATGACCATCTTCCTCACCCCCGCCCTGGACATGAGGAGGTGGATGGATCAGTGCCAGGACAAGACCCTGATGGAGATCAACCTCCCCGGCACGCACAACTCCGGCACGTACGGCGGCAACGGCGAGATGGGCACCCAGTGCCAGGAGGTGGACTTCCAGGCACAGCTCGAGGCCGGAGTCCGCTACTTCGACCTCCAACTGGACTACAACCCGGACACGTTCGACGACCTCGGCGTCTACAACCAGAACTACTTCCAGAACGTGTGGTTCAACGCGGACCTCATGCCGGTCATCAAGGGCTTCCTCATCGACAACCCGTCGGAGTGCATCGTCCTGTGCGTGAACCGGCCTCTGGACCCGCCGAACTACAAGGACGACCCGATCAACGGCAAGCTGCACGAGTACCTCATGACCCTGCCGCAGGGGAAGCTCGTCGACCACAACGGGCCGGAGATCTTCAGCAAGCCGCTGAGCGACCTGCGGGGATGCGTCGTACTGCTGCGACGGGACATTCCGCAGGACTTCGGACTGAACGTGCATGACTGGGCGGACGACCTGGCGTACCAGGAGCTGAAGGTCGGCAGCCGGGACACCCTCAGGATCCAGGACAAGTACAAGACCTCGTACGGGTTCGGCGGCGTGGCGGAGAAGTGGGGGCTTGTGAAGAACCACATGGCCCTGGCGCTGCTCCACGCGACGAACCCGCACGCGTGGTACCTGAACTTCACCAGCTGCAGCCTCGAATCGGGTCCCGTGCTCCCCTGGTACCCCAAGGGCTACGCGACCAAGGACGGGATGGGTCTCAACTTCGTCGTGGCCCAGCACCTGGCACTCTTCACCACGCCGACCGCGTGCCGCTACGGGACCATGGTGATGGACTTCGTCGACGTCCCGGCGCGCAACACACTGATCCAGCTGCTGCTGGCCTGGAACCGGCACCTCTGAGGTTGAGCCTGCTCTGGACGCAATACCGGGGATTCAGGTTGATCTCCGGTATTGCGTCCAGCGGCCATCGGCGCTGGTCAGCACCACATCTCGGCGTCGTCCGAGCCGGCGGCCTCCGGGACAACACACCGTCACGTCAGTTACAAAGCGCTACTTGTCACTCCGCCGTAGCTACCCGAGCGCAGGGCCCCTGGGCCGACCACCGTCGGCCACATCCCCAGCAACTCGGCCGGGGCCAGGGAGTGGGCATCGTGGCCGGGGCACGAACCCACCGCGGCGCGGTAACTGCCGTGCACCGGGGCGACGGCACCGTCCTGCTCGGTACTGGTCGGCCAGGAACGCGCCGACGTGCAGAATGTTCGACGCCCTCAGCTCGTCCTGAGTGTTCGCCGAAGAAGATCGCGCGGACTTCGCGGCCCGCGTAGTAGACCAGCACGTAGCCGGCGGCCGGGTCGGCCCACCACCAGCCGAGGGTGTTGTTGAGGACCAGGCCGAGCAGCACCGCGGCGCCGAGCAGCCCGTCGATGAGCGTGACGCGGCCCTCGGTCCTGAGGACGGGGTTGCCCAGGGCGGCGCCGGTGCGGGCCTTGCCGAAGGCGAGGGCGAACATCACGACGGCGGTGACGGCGGTCCAGGCGATCCCGAGCGGTGAGTGGTGCGGGTGGGAGCCGCCGGCCAGGACGATCGTCGACTGTGCGAGCAGGTAGAGCCCGAGCAGCCCGAAGCCGAGCCCGATCAGCTTCAGTGCCCGCCTCTGCCGCTCCCCCGGTTCCGGGTCGCGTGTTCGAGGGCGAAACCCCGGCGGAGCAGGGACTCGCGGGAAGGCTGGCTCAGATTTACGGGGCGGATTCTGTTACCGAGCCGTGCTGACCTGGTCGCCGGGCGCTGAGCCGGCCCCGGCGAGGGCTGCTGGGTCAGACGGGCAGGCCCGCCAGTGCAGCCAGGACCCCGAGGAGCCCGGCCCCGAGGAGAGCCGCTACGACTCCGCGCCTCGCGGCCAGCAACCACAGGGCCGCGCCGGCGAGAACGACGTACTGCCAGGCGTGGCCGAGGGCGAGTGCGAGGGGGATCGCGGATCCGGCGATCGCGCCGATGACCGCGGGCCCGGCGCCGGTGAGGAACGCCTGGACGCCGGTGTTGGCGCGCAGCCGGTCGAAGTGGCGTCCGCCGAGGACGACGAAGAGGAACGAGGGGGTGAACGCGACGGCCGCGGCGAGCAGTCCGCCACCGACCCCGGCGGCGGCGTAGCCGACGACGGCGACGGTCTGCACGACCGGCCCGGGGGTGACCTGGCCGAGCGCGACGGCGTTGAGGAACTGGGCGGCGGTCATCCAGTGGTCGTGGTCGACCACGTCGGACTGCATGAGCGGGATGATCACGAAGCCGCCGCCGTAGGAGAGGGCGCCCACCTTGAACGCGACCCAGGCCAGCGACAACAGGCCGCCCGCGGCGGGCGCGGCGGCGGCGAGCGGCACCGGCCACGCCCCGGCCCGCGCACCGGACGCGCCGCCCCCGGCGCGGACGGCGACCTCCAGGAGTCCGGCCGCGACGAGGACCAGGACGAGCCAGGGCCCGACCGTCGCCGCCGCGACGGCCCCGGCGAGCACGTAGCCGATCCAGCGCGCCCGGGCGGCGCGTGCGGTGCCGGTGCGCTGCCAGCTGCCGGGGACCAGGCCCCAGGCCGCATGGACGGCGACGGCCGCGACGGCGGCCCCGGCGCCGGCAGCCGCGCCGCGCACCCAGGCTGGGGTGCCAGCGGCCAGGAAGAGCGCGGCGAGCCCCAGGATCAGGACCAGACCGGGAACGATGAAGCAGACCCCGCCGACCACCGCCCCGGCGACGCCCCGCAGCCGCCAGGCGGTGTAGATGGCGAGCTGGGTCGAGGCGGGACCGGGCAGCAGATTGGTGGCGGCGATGCCGTCCTCGAACTCCGAGGCCGCGATCCACCCGCGCCGCTCGACGCACAACTGCCGCAGCAGAGCGATGTGCGCGGGCGGCCCGCCGAAACCGATGCAGCCGATCCGCCCCCACTCGCGGGCGATGACGGCGAGCGGCAACCGCTCCGACGGCCGCGCGGCGGGCGCGTGCCCGGCCCCGGGCTGTTCCGCTGCTCTGCCGGCCACGGCTCGCTTCCCCACCACGCAGTCTGTTCTGGACCCCGGTCACCATAGTCGCCGCCGTCGCGGATCAGCACCGCACGGCCCACTCACCGGTCCGCCCGGTCAGGCTCCCCCATGTCGGTGTACTTGGGCCGTGTGTCGAACGTGCTGGCGAAGCCGTAGCCGTGTCAGGGAAGAGCGTCGATCACGGCGTGTCGCAGCTCCTGCGAGCCCAGAAGGTCCGTGCTGTCCGCCCACTGGTCGACGTTTCCGATCCGCGGCAGGAGGCGCAGTCGCGCGTCCGTGACCGTCTCCGCCACCGCGTTCGCAAAGCGTTCGGCGAACAGCACGCGGTAGGGGCGACCGTGGTACCGCCGGCAGGTCGTGGCCAGGGGTTCCGTCAGGCCGGTCTCGTTGTGCAGCGCGGCCACGACCTCGTAGGCGTTGCACAGATGCGTGGCTCGCTGCCGGTACTCCGTTGCCGCCAGAGCGCCCTGGAGGGACGGCGTCAGCTTCTCGGCCACCGGCAGTTGCCCGAACGCGCTCCCCAACCACTTGCCGTAGGGCGCGTACCGTCGCCCCAGGAGCAGGCACAGCCGCATCAGGTCCCGGACGAGGCGTGCGGCCACGACGGCCGACCCGAGGGCATCACCGACTTCCGCGCATCGTCCCACGAAGGCCTCTTCCTGGGAGATCCGCTGCCACTGACAGGTCAGGAGGTAGCGCCACACCTGGTCCGGATACCAGGCCAGTCGCTGCCGGGCCGCGCTGAGCGTGCCGACACCGTCGTGGAACACCTCGCCGGCGGTGACCTCGGCAAGGCTCTGCTGCGGCATCGCCAGCCAGTCGCGAACGGTGAGTTCGGCGGCGGTCGGATCGACGCCGAGCTGCCCGGTCAACCACGAGCGGGTGTCCAGCGTCAACACGCGATGGTTCACCGGGCCGTCGGTGGGGTGCAGGTGGCCGACCCGGTCGTTGACCTGCTGGAAGTGCGTGGGGTGGCCGTGCACCTGCTTGGGCAGCCGTTCGGCCAGCTCGCGGTGGATCCGCGTGCCGTGCGCGGCCGCGTCCGCGGCGGTGAGGAAGAGCAGCAGTCGAGGGCCCCAGTCGTGGTCGGTCGACCGGGGCGTGTCGAACCCCAGGACCTCCGACCCCGCACCCACCAGAGCGGCCGCATGCGGAAGCCCCGGCCACAGCCGCTCCAGGATCGGCCGCACCGCCTCCTCGTAGAGGAGGCGCGACAGTGCGCGCCCGGAAAGGAACTCGGCATCAGACGTCGTCACCCGGTCACTCTCGCGCACCTCGCGTCCCCCGACCACCGGTTTTCACCGTGCCTGGTCACGGCCCCTCGTTGATGGCGGCGATCAGCACCGTAGCGGCGTGGCGCACGGCCAGCGTGTCGTCTCTCGTGGCCACCGCGCGGTGCCCTTGCAACCGGTTGATACCGAAGCCCACCGCGTAGCGTTCCTTGTAGTCGTCCGCGCGGTCCTTGTCGGGTGTGCTGCGTGGTCGTCCGGGACCGGTGCGGGGGACACGGATGCGCTCGGGGACGGGCTGGGGACCGGCAGTGGAGCGACAGCTCCGCCCGCCGGTCCCCTGCGATCTCGGTCAGACGGTGGCGGTAAGGGCCACCTCGACGTTTCCGCGGGTGGAGTTGGAGTACGGGCAGACCCGGTGGGTGTCCTGCATGAGCTGGTCGGCGGTCGCCTGGGCCAGGCCGGGCAGGTGGGCGGTGAGGGCGACGGCGAGGGTGAACCGGCCGTCGTCGATCGCCAGCAGGCTCACCTCGGCGGTGACGGTGGAGCCGGCCACCGGGGTCTTCTGTCCGGCGGCGATCAGCCGGAGTCCGTTGTGGAAGCAGGCGGCGTAGCCGGCGGCGAACAGTTGCTCGGGGTTGGTGCGGTCGCCGCCCGGGCCGCCCATCTCCTTCGGGACCGCAAGGTCCGCGTCGAAGACGCCGTCGGCGGTGCGGACGTGGCCGTTACGACCGTCGCCGGTCGAGGTCGCGGCGGTGGTGTAGAGCGTGGATGTGGACATGGGTGCTCTCCCTCGGAGGAAGGTGGGGTTCACTGGGGGCGTCGGTTGGGTCAGGTGTCGATTGGGTCAGGTGTCGGGCGTGGTTCGTCGCGTCGCCGGTGGCGGGATGGCGTGACGCCGGTGAGCGGTGCCGACCCCGCGGTGTGGCCGTCGGAGTGTGCGGTGTGCGCGAGCAGCTGAAGGGCGGCCTGCGAGGCCGACCCGGGTGCTGCGGTGACCACGACGAGGCGGATGCCCTGCGCCCGCGGCACCGGCATCGAGTGCTGGAGCACGTCGACGGGTCCGACCAGCGGATGGCACATCTGATACTCGGCCAGGTCCCACGCACGGACTCGGTGTTCGGCCCAGAGCTCGGCGAACTGACGGCTACCCATGGTCAGTTCGCCGATCAAGGACGCCAACTGCGGGTCGTCCGGGTACTCGCCGACCGCCGCCCTCAGTTTGCCCACGGCGTCCCTGGCCTTCCGGGGCCAGTCCTCGCCGTACAGCTCCCTGGTGTGCGCGTCCAGGAACACCAGCCTCGCCGTGTTGGGCCCCGCGCCCGGCCGGTGCGGGCTGTCCGGGTCCAGATGGCCGGCGAACAGGGCGTGACCGGTACGGTTCCACGCCAGCACGTCCGAGCGCCGGCCGAGCAGGACCGCCGGCGCGTCCCCGAAGGCGTCCATCAACTGCCGCATCGCGGCGGTGACCTGTTCGGCCGGCAGCCGACGGCGTCGGGTACGTTCCCGGCCCTCCCCGGACAGGCCGTGCAGGTGGCGCCGCTCGGCCTCGTCCAGCCCCAGCGCCGCCGCAAGGGCGTCGAGCACCTGCGGCGAGGCGTTCAGCGAGGTGCCCTGCTCCAGCCGGATGTAGTAAGGGACACTGACCCCGGCCAGCTGGGCCACTTCCTCGCGCCGCAGGCCCGGCACCCGACGGCGGTCCCCGTACTCGCGAAGGCCGACCTCGGCCGGCGTCACCATGGCCCGCCTGCTCGACAGGAACTCCCCGAGCGGCGAACTCCCGTGCGTAGTGGCGTTCATGCGGACCAGTATCGACCGGCGCGCGCCGGGTCAGCCTGCCCCTGGCAGTAGTAGCCTGCGACCGGCTGCCCGCTACCGACAGGGTCAGCCGGCGGCCATCCGCTTCCGGCGCGGCGGACGGTTTGACTGCGGGCAGGGAGTTCACCAGGGAACCCGGTACGCCGAAAGAGATCCGGTGGGGCGACGTGGAGATCGTGCCGGTGCTCGACTGGGCAAGGCGCACACCCGCACCGGCGACACCACGACCGCCATCGCCACCGGACTCGTCTCGGCCGCACCGCTGTTCACCGGGTCGGCCACGGTGGTCTGCGCCGTCCTGTTCAGCCTGGCCGCCTCGGGCATCACCACGATCAAGCTCATCGGCGTCACCGTCGCCCTGTCGGTGGCCGTGGACGCCCTGCTCGTCTGACCGCTCCTGGTACCCGCCGTGGTTGCCCTGGCAGGCAGCGCGAACTGGTGGGCACCGAGAGGGCTGCGCCCGACGGCGCAACCGTTCACAGCAGTTCCCCTTCGGCGTCCCCGGCTCCCACCACGACGCGATGGGCCCCCGAACCCCAGACGGCATCGAGGGGGTGCCGCCGGTGCGGTAAGCGCCGTGGCGTACAGCGCCCGCTCGCGCCCCAGGACGCGCCCTTACGCGCGCCTGGCGGGCAGTCGCACGCTTTGGGGGTTCGCTGTTGCTCGGGGGATCCACCGTGCGGCCGAGTCCGGCGGGGCTCGGCGCGGGACGAGAGCGTAGGGGGTTTCATGGGACTGCGCGCCGAGCCGAAGGGCGGGCGGGTTGCGATCCTCGGCGGTGGCGTGGCCGGGTTGTCGGCGGCGCTCGAACTGACCGAACACGGCTACTCCGTCACAGTGTTCGAGCGTCACGAGCTCGGCGGCAAGGCTCGCAGCATCCGGATGCCCGCCACCGGACTGCCGGGCGAGCACGGCTTCCGGTTCTTCCCCAGCTTCTACCGGAACCTGACCGACACCATGCGGCGCATACCGTTCCCCGGCAACCGCAACGGCACCTGCCCCAGTTGCAGTCAGTCAACGGGGGCACAGCGATGCCGACGCATACATTCGTACACTTCCCACCAGCCCGAACAGACGATGCCCTCTTCCAAATGCTGGACAAGTGAGGTACTGATAACCCATGCATGACCACTCATGGGACAGCCACCCGGGCGGTCATCCGCCCCACGAAACCTCGGTCCGGATCGGCCACGGCGGCGAGGAGCTGGGCGGCCTCGGGACGGCGAGCCCACGGCCGGGAACGGCTGTGGCCGACATCGAAGAACTCCGCAACGATCCGGCCGTGGCCGGAGACCAGGGACTCGGCGCGCAGCAGCTGCCAGGCACGCGAGGTGGCGGGGTCCTGATGGTCCTCGGTGGAGACCCGGCCGTAGAACGCGAACCGAAGCCCCGGCTTCTCGGACGTCTTGGCCTGGGCCGGCCCTCCGCGTTCACGCACCCACATGGCCAGAGCGCCTGACCTGGGACCGGACACGGCGTGCGCACCCTCGCTCGCTGAACGCCCCATCACCACGGCTGACGCCTCCTCCCGAAGGCCGACGATCGAACACCGTGCTCCGAGCATGGATCCGCTGACGCCATCCGGGCGAGGCCACCCGCATCTATCGGCACGAACGGGTGAAATTCAACCAGAAGCCCTGCGCGCTGGATCCCCTGCTACTCGGCCAGGCCGGCGAAGCGTGCGTCGCCGACACGCCGTGGAGGCAGAGCTGACGGAGGGTCCGCGTGGCTGCCTGCCGGTATCAGCTCGCGGTGACCGCAGCGCTGGGCGGGAGTGTGTCCTTTGACATGTCACAGGCCTTTCTCGGCGAGGATCTTCAGGAGGTTGCGCTTGCGCTTCTGGTCGGCTCGCAGGGCAGCGAGGTAGCTGGCGAACTCTGTTTCCGTGCCAAGTGCCCGGTGGCAGGTGCGGGCGCTCAGCAGCAGCGTGGCCATCTGCTGGTAGTTGCCGTCGCCGGTGACCTGCTTGAGCGGCTCGATGGCGCGGCGGTACACCTCCAGCGCATCGGCCGGGCGGCTGTCGCGGACCTGGTCGGCCAGTGTCAGCCACTGCCGCATGCCAGCGCACCCCGGAGCGGCCTGCCACGCCGCGTCCAGGTCACCATCGTCGATCAGGGCGTCGATCAACACCGGCCCGTCGCCGTACCACGCGCGGCCGTGTTTGTTGTCGGCGTCGGTTCGCAGCAGGTCCAGTGCCGTGGG
Organism: Kitasatospora sp. LaBMicrA B282; assembly: GCF_050325825.1. Classification (NCBI taxonomy): domain Bacteria; kingdom Bacillati; phylum Actinomycetota; class Actinomycetes; order Kitasatosporales; family Streptomycetaceae; genus Kitasatospora; species Kitasatospora sp. LaBMicrA B282. Next base: position 65,183 of record NZ_JBNQTI010000007.1, on the reverse strand, counting down.
GCGTTCGGTGTCCCAGGTCCCGGCCGTCCGGGCGGCGTCCCGGAGCTTGCGGTAGGCGGCCAGCGTGCGCGCTGCGTTGGACCGGTCGCGGCGCACGGCTACGGCATCGGTGAGCCGCCCGGCCCGGACGTACCGACTGGTGACGTAGTCCAGCAGCCGGTCGTCGACGTGGGCCTGCCCGGCGGTGGTTCGCAGCCCTCGCTCGGCCCACTCGAGCGACTCGGCCTCGCGGCCGGCCGCGTCCAGTTCCTGCGCGATCACCAGGTGGGTCCAGCCGGAGGGGGCGAGGTCGGCCGCGTGCACGGCGATCAGCGCGTCGACGTCGCCCTCGGCCTTGACCAGGTCCTGCATGAGGTTCTTCTCGGCCCAGCCGGACGGCCTGCGCCGCCACGCCTCCTGCGCGAGTTCCCGCACCCGCGCGAGCCCCGTCTCCGCGAGGATGTCGCGGTAGTCCTCCAGATCGATCTCCGGCAGGTGGCTCAGGCCGCCCAGCAGGTGACCGACCAGCCACTCGGCGATCTCCCTCGGGTCGGGCGAGGCCGCACGGCAGGCTTCCAGGTGCGCCTCGCCGAGATCCGCTGCTACCCCGCCGAGGTGTCCGTCGGAGTCGTCCACCTGGTCGGAGGCCTCGCCGAGCAGCCTGATCGCCTCCCGCGCAAGGACGACCGCCTGCCCTGCCTGCCCCGTGTCGGTCAGTGCGCTGATCGCGGCCACGGCCTCACCGGCCTGGTCCGCGTAGGCGCGGGCCTCAGCGTACTCAACGTACCCGTAGCGGCTGAAGCGGCCCACCGCGAGCAGGTCCGCGATCCGAGCGCGCATCTGCCCCAGGTCGGCACCGGCTGTCGCGGCCCGCAGCTCCAGGCGTCGGCGCAAGTCCCGGTCACCGTCGATCAGTTCGCGCGCCAGGGCCAGCAGGTCATCCCGTGAGCGCGACGAGAGCCAGGATTCCAGGCTGCTGGTCCTCGCCTCGCTTTCGGCCCGGAGCCGGGGCAGCTCCCCGCGCCGCTGAAGCGCGACCAGGCCCACCGCGACACAGTGCTTGCAGAAGTTGCCGTCCAGACCGTAGGGGCAATCGCACTCCCCCCACAGCCCGTCCTCCTCGTCCACCTCCAGCGCGACCTCATAGGCATCGGTCCCCTGGACGATGGCGGTGAACCGGTGCCCGTCCGCCTCGAGCGAGTCGACCGCGTCGCGGTAGCCCAGGCCCCTGTCGAAGGAACGCGGCCCCGCCAGCGCGCGCAGGTCGTCCTCAGTGAATGCGGCAGTGCTCGTCACGGCGCCCATCCAAGCGGACAAGGCCTGGGGCGTTCCAGAAAACGGCCATTTCACCCCAGGCTTCAGGCGCCATGCGGTAAGCACCCGCCGACCCTGGCCAGCGCTGCACGGCGACTCCGTGCACCTCGGCTACCGGCGGCGAGCCGCAGGGTGGTAGCCGCGTCCGGCCAGCCAGGCCCGCGCCCGGCCGCGCTGCCGCTCCTCGGCGAACAGGTGAAACCGGTGCAGCTCGTCTTCCCGACGAGCCAGGACATCCCTGAACCGGCGGAATGCCGCACGGCCGGTGACAGCGATCTCCAGGCTCTCCGCGAAGCCGGCGTCACCTACCGTGGCGATGAACAGCTCCATGTCGCGATAGCCCTCCCGGGATCCTTCGCACCATACCGGCAGCCACCGGTCGGAGTCCGTATCCTCCGCACGCTCCTCCTGCCCGTCAAAGACGATCTGCTGGGGCCAGCAGTCGCCGGTGGTCAGATCGATACGGCCACCAGCAAAAACGGGGTCGCCCTCCAACAACCCTGACAGCTCCTCCAGATCCACCGCCAGCGGCCTGAGGATCGATACCGGGCCCCGACCCAGCGCGGCCGCCAGCTGCCGAGCCAGCTCCTCGTCGCCCTCCCAACCGCGTTCGTCGAGCGCAGCGATGCACCGCTCGGCCACTTCCGCCGCCCCCGGCACCCGCTCGGCCGCCGCGCTGCCGACCAGGTCCCCCACCTGCTGCAGGACCTCGGCCAGCGGCCGACCCGACAGCACAACGGCCGGCGCCGCCCCGTCACCGGCATACCGACGCGCGCGCAGCTGCCACAGGCTGTCCTCGCTCCACGTCCCTGTCATGCGCATCAAGGTAGTCGCATCTCGGCGGGAAGAGCGGACGAGGCGTCATGATGGTGGCGGCGACTTCCTTACCGGTCGGTCGGCTCCGTCGGTCTTGCTGGGCCCAGGTGTTCGGCGCAGTGGTGCGGAGTCGCTCGTTGACACCCTGGGCGCGCTCGGGCACCGTCGCGCCGATCTCGGCCGCCAGCTCGTGGAGCGTGGTCAGGCCTGGGAGGTCGTCCAGCGCCTGGTTACCAGCGCACGGGCCTGCGCCAGGTCACCGCGTGCACGCGCGAGCCGTGCCCGGAACAGCAGTTGGTGCCCGCCGTCCAGCGCCGGATGCTCGGCGATCCTGTGCCTCACCGAACTCCGCACCGAACACAAGCGCAAGACCAGTTTCCTCGCCAAGCTCCACAAGGCCGGCCTGACCCCCTGACGCCCCGCCCGCGACAGCCGCCTGGACACACCGCTGCCAGCGGCGCAGGACCTTCCAGCGCTGCTCGAACGTGGCCACGCCATCGGGGGCCGAGTAGGTGCTGGTACGGAGCCGGCGGGCTCAGGCAGCAGTCAACCTGGCAAGCAGCGGCGGCCAGTGTGGCGAGGCGCTCGGCCAGCTCCAACGGGTCGCCTTGCAGTTGTTCGCACAAGTCGACGTGGATCGCAGCAAGTTCAGAGCCGATCTCGCCCGACTCGTTGTCATACGTGCGCCAGTCCTGGCTGAGGACCCCGGCGAGATGGTCCCAGCACTCGACGACGTACTCAACCGCATCGAGCAGTGCCCACGACGGCGGGCGCAGCACCTGGGCCCGAAGCTCGTCAAGGACGGCGCGCACGGCGGTGACGATGTCGTGCAGGTCGTACTCGTACCTGCCGTCGGGGATGGACCGGGCCTCGTCGATCAGCGCACGCAACAGCGCCAGATCCTCGGTGCTCAGCGCGCCGAGATGGCCCGTGGCCACCTCCAGATCGGTAGCGAGCAGGCGGTCCCGGACGGCGTGACGGGCGATCAACGCCACCAGCGCCGTCGGGGGGTGCCGGCGTGCGACTCGGGCAGTGCGGTCCAGGCGAACCCGGCAAGGCACGCCGGCAAGCGCCGCCGCGACCGTGTGCGGGCACATGGCAGCGACACGGGCGTCACGGCAGTCGCATTCACCCGTCAGGACACCGCCCACGACTCCGACCCACACCTGCCAACTCTGGCTGCCATCAGCGACATCGGCGTTGACACCCCCGCAGCCGGGCTCCAAGCCCCGGACGACGCCGGCAGCCAACAGACTCTCGCCACCGCGGAACACCCTGGCAGAGGTGGCGGCTCGAATGGTGTCGGTCACGATGCTCACACCCCTGCCCCCATCCAACCCTGTCCGGACCCGACCGCCGACCGGCGGCAAACGGCTGGACTCGTCAGCCAGCGGTCGGCCCACTCGAACGGGTGAAACCAAGCTGCACTCCTTGCGCACCGCCATCCGCAGCGAGCACCATGTCTGCCGTGGGATTGCGGCTAGCCGCAACGGATCCGCTATGGCAGTGCCAGTTGCCCGCGCAGAAGCGGGGTATGCGTATGGTCTGCATCCCCCCTCGGGCACTACGTATCGGCTCGTCATCCGTCTAATCAGGCGGCCACCGAACGCCTCTCTTGAACTTCACGGCGGGGACACTTAGAGCGTGTCTCATGTGGTGACTTTGGCAAGCTTTTTGTAGCAGCTCAGAGCGGCTGCCAGGCCAAGGAAGGCGGCGAAGTGGTCGCTGATGCGCTCGTATCGGACGGTGAGGCGGCGGTAGCCGAAGAGCCAGGCGATCGTTCGCTCGATCTTCCAGCGGTGGCGGCCGAGACGCTCGGAGGAGTCGATGCCGGGGCGAGCGATCCTCGGCACGATGCCCCGCTCGCGCAGCCAGGCGAGATGCTCGACGGAGTGATAGGCCTTATCGGCGCGGAGCTTGGCAGGACGCCGACGGCGCGGGCCGCGGCGGGACCGAACGGCGGGAATGCCCAGGACAAGCGGCTTGAGCGCCTGGCTGTCGTGCGTGTTCGCCGCGGAGATGGCCAGGGCCAACGGGAGGCCGCGACCGTCGGACAGCACATGGAGCTTGCTGCCCGGCTTGGCGCGATCGACCGGGTTTGGGCCGGTCAGCGCACCCCCCTTTTCGCCCGCACGGAGGCGGCATCGACGATGGCCGAGGTCCAGTCGACCTCACCTCGGGCACCGAGCTCATCAAGCACCGCACAGTGCAAGCGTCGCCACAGGCCGGCCTTCGTCCAGGCCGCGAACCGACGATGTGCCGTCGCGGGCGAGACCCCGAACGACGGCGGTAGGTGGCGCCAGGCGCACCCGCTCGTCAGCACGTACACCACCGCCGTGAAGACCGCACGATCATCCAATGGAACGGTCCCGCCGCCCTGTTGGCGCATGACGAACGTCGGCATCAACGGCTCCACCAGCTCCCACAGACCGTCAGGAACCAGCCTCTGCGACAGATCAACCCCCATGAAGGTCAATCATGCCGCAGACCAGCGAACACCACATGAGACACGCTCTTACACGATCACGGACCGGGCCAGTCCAGCCCATCGCGCCACTGTGGAGCAGTCATAAGGAGCCGTTTACCGACGGTCTCCTGGGCCAGCCGGCACCCACCTATAAGGAGCGCGGCGGATTGGCTGGCATGCGGCTCTCCGAGCCAGCTGGTCAGTTCTGCGGCCCTGTCCTGCGAGAGCCGTGGCTGTCCTTGTTGCGGCACGCCTGCTTGAAGGAGTAGCTGGTATAGCCCTGTTGCTGGCTGGACTGGGGGCAGTTCCTCTCGCGCGGCGGTCACGCTCGCGCTGGTCGGGATACGCAGTCCGTCCGCGTCGATATCACCGAAGTAGGCGACGCACCGCACCTCGGTCAGCTCCGCGATCGACGCCACCGAGGCCTCAAAGGCCGCACCTGCTCCCCATGCGATCCAGCCCACCTCGCAAGGTGCGTCACTCAGTACCTGGCTCAGCGTGTCGAACGTGTCCGCGTTCTCCACAACAAGCATCACTGGGCCGTCACCAACGCGACGGGTCGAAAGCGGTGGACGGGACCGGAAGGCACGCAGCAGAGCCAGACTGAGTCGATCCGGGGCAAACAGCGACGTACCTAGCAGCGCGTCAAGGCGCTTCTCGTATCCGAACACTTCGAGGGAGCGTTCCCGCAGCGGCGCACTATCGTCGTCGCGGCCGCGGTCACGCAGCCATGTGTTTACCGCTCGCAGCACCTCGACTTGTCCGACTGTCAGCCTGGCGGTCGTTGCCCATGCGAGTTCCGGACGCCAGGCAATGGCGCGTGCGAGAGCTGCGGCCGTGGGCGATGCTTGCGCGCTCGGCAGCGTGAGCCTGGTCGGCAGTGCGGGCATGGCTGAGGTGTCGCGGGTTCGCGAGCAGGTGATCAGACGGGCTGCGGTCAACGCCTCGAGAGTGGTGGCGAGTTCGGCACGCCGGGTTGGGCGCGTGGCTGAGGCGGGGTCGGCTGTCGCGTAAACATCCCACACCTCGGCGAGGCTGATGGTGCGTCGTGGCCACTCCTCCAGTGCGGCTGCGAGTCGAACTGCTCTGGCAGGTAGCGGGTCTGAATGGTTGGTGTTGGCGATCGTGCTGCTCATTCTGTGGACACCCTCCGGCGGTAGATCCGGGCGGCAGTGATGGTTCCTGGCGCTGATGTCGGACTGTCGGCGTCGGGGGCATCAAAGGGGTCTGGCAGTTGAACACGGACGACCTCAGCGACGCGAATGTACTTCAGTCCGGCGCGCAGGTCAGCGTCGTTGCGCATCCGAACCCACAGGGGGAAGGCCGCGAGGGCCCTGTCATCGGACAGTCCAGTCGTGTAGACGAGCTGGACGCCCAGCGCGGCGGCCACGCCTTGCTGCAGGTCCAGGAGGTAGGTGGCGCTTGCCTTGCCGATTGGATTGTCTAGGAACAGAACACCAGAATGGCGGGTCCGCATCTGGCCTCGCTCGTTGGCTCGAAGCGCCGCCATGGTGCAGTAGAGAATGATGGCGGCGGTGAGCTCTTGCCCCCCGGAGAACACGTCATTCATTTGCTCGACCGCCACCCGTTCGTCTCGCAGTACGGCGTCCGGCTTGAGCACGTCGACGGTGAATCCCTTGGGCACGGCTGCCTCGGCCGATCGCAACAGCAGAGTCATGCCGTCACGCTTCGAGGCGCTGCCGCGGTTGCCGGGCTTCCGGTTCGCCGTGGCAGCGGCGAGTTCGTCGACGAGCTCACCTATGCGCGCAACGAGCAGGCTTGGATCGGGGTCCGCGAAGCGGATGCGGAGGAACTCCTTTCCCGCCCATTCGCCCATGCCGGAGGGCAGGCGGGACAGTCGTGATGCTGTGCGCAGCGTCTTCAGCGCGCCTTCGGTCAGCGCGGCGAGCCGGTCAACGATGAGCTTGCGGTGCTTGCTTGCACTGTCGAGGTCCGTGTCCAGGGTGGCGAGGCGTTGCGCGAGCTGGTTGGCGAATTCAGCGACACGGACGCCCAGGTGTTCCCGCCCGAGGCTGATGATTGCCCGTCGGGCCACGTTCGTCATTGCTTCGAAGCGCGGCTCGCTGGCGTAACGGACCACCGCGTCAATGAGGCTGTGGAGCTTTCGTGTGGCAGCTGCCTCTGCGGCACGTGCATCGCGTAGGGAGCTCCTGAGGTGCTGGGCTTGCTCTCGTGCGGTCTCCACAGACTTGTCGTAGGGCGCGACCCTGTCGGTGGCCGTCCCTGCCGTAGCGGCTTGGCGTGTCGGGTTGGCTGCGCTGTCGTCGAGGCCGGCCTCGAGGGCGACGAGCGCTTCCCGAAAGTCTCGGGCAGCCTCTCCGGCGTTCTGCGCCTTGTCGTGCAGGTCAGCGGCGTGCCGCACTGCATTATCGAGGGCCTCCTGCGCGTCACGTTGCTGGGCCTGCGCGTCCTCCATTAGCTGATAGCCGTGCTGCACCGTGGTGGGCCGGCGCTCGTCAGGTAGGACGATCCAAACGTTGCGGTCGCGGTCAGCGGGGCTCGCTTGGCGTAGCTCACTGGTCAGTTGTCCGACTCGTTCGGCTGCGGTGCTGAGTACTGTACGGAGTCGCTCCTTCTCCCGGTTGGCCCTTGCTATGGCTGCTTCCCGGCCGGCGCGGTCGGCGCCGGCTGCAGTGGCGAGCAGCTGTTCGACTTCGGTCAGCAGGTCGGGCGGGAGGCGTCCGGCTTCGCCGCGACGGCGGGCGGCCTCGATGGCAGCCCGTTCGGCCTCTGTGCGGAGATCGTGGCCGACCTCGACCTTGCGGTAGGCATCCGTGGCCGCGGCGTAGACCTGTCGTAGCGTCAGAAGGTTCTCGCTCGGCACTGTCGAGCTCACTTCGCCACTGGAGGTGACGACTTCTTCCGCCGCGGCCAGGTGCCGCGAGGCGCGGTCGCGGCAGTTTTCCGCCGCCCGAGCCGCCTCTTCCGCTTTCTCCAACGCGCGTTCCCACACCGCTTTCGCGTCAATGGCTTTGCGGTGGGCCGCCTCTGCGGTCTGCTGGTGCTCGGTGGCGCGGCGTTGCGCGACGGTGGCGCGATCTACCCGGGCGGCTAGCTGTTCCAGAGCGTTTGCCGTCTCGGCGGCTGCTCGCTCTGCGGCGCGCAGCGCGGTGGTGAGGGTCGTGCTCTCAGAGATGCGCTTCCGCAGGGTGCTGGCCTCGGTTTCCGCTGTCGTTTGCTGTTCTCTGGCGGTCTCGACGAGGGCTTCCAAAGTTCTAAGCTCCTCGGTCAGTTCGGCGAGCTTGCCCGCTGGGCAAGCTCGCCGCCAGGCGGCCAGCTCGGCCACCACGTCACGGGTACGGAGCAGCGCTGTCGACATCGGCGTGATCTGGTCACCGCGGCGAGCCATGCCGTCCCGCAGCTCGAGTCTGCGCAGCTCGGCGGCGTCCTCGTCGAACATGGCTGGATTCGGCTCGATGACATATCGGCCGCTGACCTGGGCGGTTTCGATGAGCAACGTCGCGCCAGAGTCAACGGTGATAGCGGCCGCTGGGAGCAGTCGCGCAGTCTCCAGTACGACACGCGCCTTTGGCAACTGAGCGGAGTCGATGAGGACGATCCCGTCGGCGAGCTCAGGGTGGGTTGCCACCAGGGTGGCGCGCTCGCCCGTGGGCGCGTTCTGTGCCAGGTAGCGCCAGCCCGGATGCGCAGCAATCCCAGCTGCGTCCAGGACCTCGATGGCCGCGTCCACTTCTGCTCGGGCCGGCAGCAGTCCACCGTTGCCAAGGACGCTGAGCACCCTCCGGTCCTCGCGTTGCTCAGCGCGAAGCGCGTCCAGACGCTCCTCACGTGTGGCGATGTCGTCGGCAAGCTGGCTTGCGAGTGCATCCGCGGACGCGTCCAGTGTGCTTGCGTCAACCGTGGCGACTGCGAGCGCGGCAAGGATGACATCGTCGGCGCCCAGGCATACCGCTCGTTCAGTCACGTCCTGCAGTTGTTGCGCTTTCCCGTCCCGCTGCTGCTCGAGGCGCGCCACTTCAATGGTGGTCCGGCGGGCGAGAGCGTCTGCTGACTCGAGGCTGCTGACGAGGGTGTTACTGTCCGTCTCCGCAGTCGTGAGTGCCGTGGCGAGCCTGGTGGCCTTTGCGCGCGCTGCGGCTGCTGCCGTGAGCACGTCCTCGCCAGCGGACAAGAGTCCGTCGACCGTGGCTCGCTCGACCTCCCGGCCGATCTCAGCAACCTCCTCCAGGGCGGACTTCCGCCCGCTGCGAGCCCGTTCTTCAGCCACCAAGGCGTCAGTGCGGTCCTGATCTGCCCGCTTGGCATCCTCCTTGAACTGCGCGGCGGCGCCGTCCTGCACTGTGGCGTCAGTTCGAGCCTTGTCCACCTCATCGTGCAGTTTCGCCAGAAGCCGCGCGGCGGCAGCATCACGCGCGGCAAGGGCCGGCCGCGCGCCCTCTTCTGCATCAGCCAAGCGCTGGGCCAATGCTTGTGCGTCCGCGATTGCCTGATCTCGTACCTGGACTGCCTCGCATGCGGCCCAGGCGACGAGCTCCCTGTCGACCGCGGCCTGCTCTCGCCCCGTGTTCTCGTGGTCCTCCTCGGCGAGAACGAGCGCCAGGCTCAGTGTTTGCCTGCGGATCTCATTTACGGCGTCTCGTGCCCGGTCGCGATCGCTCTCTCGCGCGCTCGCCTCTGTGGCAGCTGATGAATGCGTACTTCGGAGCGCTTGGGCCTCGTCCTGCTCTGCGAGGTGCCGCGCGGTAACCGCGGCGACAAAGTCCCTTGCGGCGAGCTCTGTTTGCTCCAAGTCCGCCCGTGCCGTGACCATCCTGCTGTGTGCCTCACTGGCAGGCCGCAAGGCCGAAACTGCGCCCTCGGTGAACTCCCTCTCCAGCAGCATGGCTGCCCGGTCGCCGATGTTGACGGTGTAGCTGTCGAAGTTCTCGGCGACGCTGACCGCGTCCGCTGGGTCCAGCACAACCGTCAGCAGCCAGTCGACGAACTCCTTGCTGCTCTTGAACTGGAATGCGTTCGCGGCGTCGCCCTCGTCGGCGTTCATTCGTCGCTGGATCGAGAACAGGTCGGGCTCGATGCCAAGGCTGCGTAGGTGCTCGACCCAGTCGCCCTGATTACTGCCAAGCCAGGCCAGCTGCGTTGCCGGGTGTACGCGGTCGAGTTCCTCCAGTGCTTCTTTGAAGCCGTCCATGCGAAGCCGACGTCCATCGAGGGCAAATGGCAGCGTGTCCAACTCGACTTCAGTCCCAGGGCGAAGTGACCACCAGGCTTCACCCAACTTGCTGCCGTCGCGGTTACTCGTCCGCCGCCACTGGTAGGTCTTTCCCGTGATCACCCGCTCGGCTGACTTCACGTGCATCCACTCCAGGACGACGTGCCCGGCCTCCTCGCCAACGACGAACTTCTCGAGCGCGTCGGACGAACCCCCCAGCGTGTTGCGCTTGCCAGGCAGCATCACTGAGAACACCAGCTTCAGTAGAACGCTCTTGCCCCCACCGTTCTCAAGCATCAGCAGGCTGTAGGGACTCGGCCGGCGCGGCGGCGCCTCGAACAGACTTCCGTTGCCGATCGGCGCTCCCACTCCGGACAGGTCCAGCACAACGTCACCGAAGCGCGCTCCTCGCGGTCCCATGCCGAACAGCCGGACCCGGTTCAGCTCGTACACAGCGCCCTCTCACAGCCTCGTTACGTCGTCAGGAGCCCATTCGACAGCCAAGCTTCCTGTTCCGTCGGTGACTTCAGTGATGCCCAGTTCCAGCAACTCACCGAACATGACCGCGCCGGCCTCCCGCACTTGCGCCCGATAGCGCGGAGTGGTCCGGTAGGTGCCTCCGCGGTCATCTCCAGTGCGGACCAGAAGGCCCTGATCCGCCAGGAAGGTGAGCGCTTTTCCGACGATGCCGGTCGTCGAGCTGTACAGCTTGCGCTTGTCTCCGGTTGCCCCGGTGCGGGCCCGGCGCACGTAGACTCGCCACACCGCCTCCAGCCCTGGGCGGCTGCTGGAGGGGTCAGTGATCTCGCCCTCTTCAACTGCTTTCTCCGCGAGCCGGTTCGCCGCCTCGCGCACGAATGCTTCGACGCCTTCGACCGTGACTCGTCCCAAGTATGAGTCGTCGGCAAGGTCAGCCGGGCGGGGGAAGGCCAGCGTGGCGGCGCCCAAGTGCGCCAGTGCGTGCAGGACTCGCTCATGTGCCTTGCCCTCGCCGCCGGTTCGGCGCGCGTACTCGCCCATCCGAACAGCAAAGACGCTGTCGTCCAGCGACGCGGCCACGATCCCAGTGCGCTCGGTCACCTCAAGAATGACCAGGCCCAGTCCGTTGGCGGCAGCAGCCGTCACGGCCGCGAACTCGTCGTCAGTACGGAATCGCTGCACGAGCCGCCGGTACTCTTCGTCCCGCGATGGAACCATCTTGGGCCGCAAGCCAAACGCTAAGAGACGGTTGGCGTCAGCGGTCGTCTCCGTGCCACTCATGCCGCACCCCTTCCGCGCATCGAGGGGAGGGAGAGTCTCGGATCGTCTGCCCCGGCTCCGCCCATGTGAGGGTGCTCCTCCAGCTCCTGGGGCGCTCCCAGGACGGCTCGAGCGACGAGCAGGTCACTGCCTGCGAACTCGTCGTCCTCCAAGACCGTGCCGTCGTCGACAGCAATGAGGACCGATTCTGCGCCGTGCCGCCTCGCTGGGCCGATCTCCTGCGCTGCGAGCGCCAGCACCCGAACCACCAGGAGGAGCGGCAGTTCTGGGTGCAGTTCTCGGGCCTCCTCCAGCAGGCCGGACAGACGCCGCGGCGCCTCCGGATCCAGGTCCAGGAGTCCATCCAGATGGTCATAGCACTCATCCGGAAAGGCCGGAGGCTCCGGCTCGTCGGACAGTTCCGGCTCCTCGATCTCCCCTCCCAGCAGTTCCCGCTCGATCGGCGGTGTCACCAAGGCGGTGAAAAGGTCAACCAGGCGTATCGCCGACGGTATCGTCAGGCCGGCCTCGCGGGTGAAGAACGTGCTCAACACGCCGTCGGCATCGTGTACCGGCAGCGCCAGGACGGGCTGGAGCAACTGGGCGTGCAGATCGATGTCAGCCCGCGCAGGCTGCGGCGCGAACGTCTGACGGTCCTGCTCTGCTCGGAACCGCCGCCCAGCGTTCTGCAATCCGGCCTGGAGCTGCTCATGGCGTCGGAGGCAGTCACGCACAATCTCTACCAGCGCTGCGGCTTGCTGCTTGCGCAGGGGAGTGTCAGCGGTGTCGCGCACATCTGTGATATTCACCAAGATGGCGTTCTCCGCCTTGTACCGCGCCTCGATGTGTTCCAGTGCCTCTTCGATGAAGTCCGGCATGCTGGTCAACCAGTCCACAGAGCGGACGTCGCGGCTGGTCGCCTCGAGCCGCTGGCGCAACATCTCACCGTATTGGATCGTGCGGTAGCGAGCGGCCTGCGCAGCAGCCTGCGCGTCGGACAGCCGACCGCGGCGAATCAACGTCTCCAGGCGTATGTCCGCCGCAATCTGCGCGGATTCGATGTCGATCTCGAGCGCGCCGACGAGGACGTTGACCGCCTCGTCCGAGGCCCGCAAGTAGATGTCGCCGTCTGCCCCCGGGACCTCCTCCAGCAGCTTGAAGTCGAAGTCTCGACGTTCGTAGTGGCCATCCGCTCCTGTCAGGCCGTAGACAGCGCGAAAGCCACGGTCGGCCGAGCCGACATTGATCAGGTTCTCAAGCACCCACCGAGCGACCCGCGCGTGTTCGCCGGTCGGGCGCTCCGGGACCTGCCTGGCCGCGCAGGTCGACAAGTCTGCAACGACGCGCTCCGGGGAAGCGCCGGCATCGAAGTCCATCGCGAGGGTGACAAGATCGATCGCGTGCAGAGCCAGCTCGCTCATCTGATAGACCGTAAAGTCAGCAGCCTGAACTGCCGACTTCCGCCCATCGAGATCATGTAGCGGCGCGGTGCACGCCAACGCCTTCATGCGGTGCGCGAACCCGGTATCCAAGAGCGCCTGTCCAGCAGCCACGCTCAGACCGTAGCCCCTGGCACCGACAAGCCGCCGGTCGTTCGGCGAATCCCGGACCTGAAACAGGCATCCCGTGGCTAGAAAAGGGCGCCTGACATGGCCAACGATGCGCTCGGTCCGGTGCTCGACAATCAGGCTGGCCGCTTCCTCGGAGTCCAGGGACCTGGAGACGGCTCTGGCCGGAGTCCGTGAAGGCCGAGGTCAGCCCCGTGAGGGCGACGGCTGGCCGAACCCGGTCTCAGCAGGAGCGTGGCTGCGCTAGAACGCGACGGCCGCCAGGTCGGTAGCGACTTCGAGCAGACGCTGCTGGCCTACGGCGACAGCGCCCAGCCGCGTTCAAGCAGATTCGGGAAGACCCGTCCGGCCTCTGCCCGTTCATGAGACCGACGGCACCGATCGCCAGACAGGCTACGCTGACCGACGCCTGTCGAACGTGCGACCGGTCGACAGTTCACACGGTGGCGTGCTACATCCAGGCTGTGTCCACATCCAGGAGTGCCCTCAACGAGAAGCAGATCAGCGTGCTGCGCTGGATTGCCGATGGCTGCCCGGAGGGAAGGTGGGAGGACACTGCCTACAAGAACAGCGCCCGCGCGCTCCAGGATCGCCATCTGGCATCCGTCAGCAAGCGCGGCGGCACCTGGAGTGCCGAACTCACCGATGCCGGACGGCATTATCTCGAACACGGCACCTACCCACCTCCGCAACCCACAGCCCACAGCAGCCGCCCCACCACCCGGCCGGCTCGCCAGAGAAAACCCGCTGCTGCCCGCGAGGCCGATACCCTTGCAACGCACGCCGAGCCCCAGCGCCACGATTCACCGCAGCACCCAGCTGCAACGGCAACACGCCCGACGCCGAAGCCGGAGCGACGGACCCTGGGCGAGCAACTCATCGACGACCTCATCGCGGCCGGCGGCCGCCTGGTGGTGCAGCACGACGGCGGCCCCGGAACACCCAACTGGCCGGCCCGGGTCAACTCCGCCAAACGCTCGGGCAAACTGCCTGCAGGCAAAGACATCAAAAGCGGGTGGGCCAAAGGCGGCTACGAGATCCGGCTCGAGGACATCCCGGCATGGCGACTCGCCATCCCGGACCCAGTCCCGATCCCGGAACGCCTGACCAAACCCCACAGCGTCTTCGCCGCGCTGCGCGACGGCAAGCGAACACTCAACCTCACCAAACCCGTACTCCCTCGCGCACTGCGCCTGATCCAAGCCATCGTGGCGGAAGCTGAACACCGCGGGCACACCGTCCGCGTCATCAAGCAGCGAACCGACCGGCACGGCTACCAGCACGCCGAATCCGAGGACCACTTCATGGTCACCGCGCAGGGACACCCCTGCGGCGTGCGCATCACACAACTGAAGGAACGTACCGAGCACACCGCCTCCGCGAAGGAGCTCGCCGATGCCGCGCGTAACTCCTGGGTGAAGATCCCCCGCTTCGACTACTTTCCCGGCACCCGTCTGGGGATCGCCGTAAGCGGCGGCTTCGTCCACCGACAGTCACAGTGGTCGGACACCGATACCGAGCCTCTCGAAGACAAGCTTCCGCAGATCCTGCAGGAGATCGACCTGCGCGGAGCCGCAGCGGAAGCCAAACGCCACGCGGACCAGGAAGCCGCCCACGATCGTCGCCGACAATGGGAAGCCGCCGTACACCGAGCACGCCACGACTACGCCGAGGCATACCGGATCCGTGCCCTTGAACAGCAGGAACTCTCCTGGCGCCGCGCCGCACAGCTCTCCGAGTACCTAGACGCAGCCCAAAAACGAATCGAGAGCATCCATTCCGCCGCCGAGCGCGAAGCAGCTCAGTCGTGGCTCCGCTGGATCCAGGGATACGTGGAGCGCCTGGACCCGCTCAACGGCGTACTGTGCGCTCCCGCTATCCCAGATCCCAGGCCCTCGGACCTCGAACCTTTCCTCAAGGGGTGGAGCCCTTACGGCCCCTGAGAGAGGACCAGCCGCCGAGCATCGGCGCTGACCTCGCCGACCACCCGCGAGCACACTCGCGGGTGAATCCAGGCTGCCCTCATTGCGCGCCGCCATCCACAGCGAGCACCATATCTCGGGACTGTACAGTCACTGGCTCCCGGCGGCTGCCCAGGCGTCACCCGCTTCGCGGAGTACCTTCCGCTCCCCCGACGGCGTTGGCGGCGGTGTTGGGGCCAGCGCCGGTGAACCCGCTGAGCTTCCCGACGGTCCCCGGGTGCGGGCCGGGCGGCGGTGTCTGGCGGAGCTTGCTGTGCCCGGCGGTGGTGGCGGGGATGGTCGGGGCGGGGTGCGTGGAGCGGCTGTAGCCGATCACCGCAGCGGGCTTTCCGGGACAGGAAGCCGGGGCGAAGATGCCGAGTTGCTGGAGTTGGCGGGTCGTTGGTCCAGAACTCGGCAGTGATGGCGGGGGCGTAGGCGGCAAGGCGAGCGCGTTGGTGGTCTTCGCGTCGTCCGTGGCTGTCGTCATCTGGGCGATCAGGCTGTCCAGGGTAACCCGGGGTTGGTATCGGGTGCGGCTGTTCCCATCGACCCGTACGGCGCCCAGGGCCGACACCGTGTTGTCATACGCCGAACGAATCGCGCCGCTTGCGGTCGGCTTCGCCGCGCTCACCGCGCCGCGCACAGCCTTGTGCGACCTCGCCGACGACCTGGCGATGCTGTGCGAAGCCATCACCCAGCTGGTGGCAGACGGACGTGTGGCCGTTCGACTGGCAGCTGCCGCCCCGGCAGGCGGGCCGTTAGAGTGCCTAGAGTGCCGCGCATGCGTTCCCTGATCACCGCAATTCGTGACCCCGATGAAGCTGCCCGGTTCCTGGCCTGGCCCGGGGACTTCGACCTCGCCCGGGGCGACCATGTCGAGGAGGTCCACCTCGCCTCCGGCGCGGGGCTGGAGAGCTTCGCGGGCGACTGCCCTGCTGATGGACCCGTCAAAGGCTCCCTCTCACCACGCCCTGCGGTTCGCCGTTGATCGTCACGGCCGAGTCAGCCTCCACCACCCGCACGGACATGTCGATTGGTGTGGGGCGGATGTTGGCCGTTTCGGCTGCCGAAAGCTGTCGGACGTTGAAGGAGCCATCGGCGAACGGGCGGACGGTGTGAGCCAAGAGGCGGGTCAGTTCATCACCGAGCCCGTGCTGCAGTGGGGTGCCGTCAGGGCCGAAGGAATCGATCTCACGCTCAGCAAGCTGCTTGCCGGTCGCTGCGTGGGTGGCGGTGAAGCGCAGGAGACCGCTCTCGTTGTAGCGGAACTTGATCTCGATCTTGTTCCGACGGATGTCCTCTTCGCGGGTCGGGAGAGCCACCTCGATGTTGGCCAAGGGGAAGGCCCGGTCGCTGTCGGCCGCGTAGCCGACCTCACCCTCGATCACCGGAACACGTACGAAGGAAGCGCCCGGCGTGTCCGGGTAGAAATTCGCCGAGCCCTCCGCAGGAAGCGTGGCGTTGCGTCGGATGATGGCGCGGAAGCCTCTCTGCTCGCCCGCGCTCACGGCCGTTCCCAGGTCATAGCTGGTCACCAGCGAGAAGTCGCTGTCGTCGCCGAGCTCGCCGTCGAGAGAGGCTGCATAGATGGCTGCACCTCGGGCGACGGCGGTCATGGGCCTGCACAGGCCGCTGTCGACGATGCGGTCGTGGCCGAGGAGCTCGCCCAGAGCGTGACGCACGTGGGGGATCTGCGAGGTGCCGCCGATCATAAGGACGGAGTCGATGTCGTCCGGGGTGATGGCGAGGTCTTCCAGAGCGTGCTGGACCGGTCCCAGGGCACGGCTGATGAGTGGGGTAATCGCCTCGGCGTACTCAGCCGCCTCGATCCTGACCTCACGTCTTGAGATCGAGGGGGCGAGGCCGACCGGGAGGTCGAAGAAGAGCGCACCGTCCATCGGCACGGAGGACAGGGTGATCTTCGTCAGCTCGACTGCGCGGCGCCACCGACGGCGTTCGGCTTTGGTGAGCTGATCCGCGGTCAGCCCGATCTTCTGCTGGATCAGCCTGGCCAGCGCGTTGTCGAACTCCAGGCCTCCCAGGGCGGTGATGCCTCGGGAGGTCTGCTCCTCGAAGAGGCCATCGTCGTATTCAAGGACGGTGACGTCGATGGTGCCGCCGCCCCAGTCGAAGACGAGGAAACGACCGGGGATCGGAACATCATGGGCGTACGAGATCGCAGCCGCGGTGGGCTCGTTGAGCAGGGCCCGGACCTTCACTCCGCCGAGCGCTGCTGCGGCACGGGTGCGGTAGCGTGCGCCGCCCGTGGCATTGGCGGGGACGGTGACGACCGCGTCGGATAGGTTGAGCAGTTGCCCGGAGACACCTTCCTTCATTCGGCTGAAGAGGGAGGCGGCCGCGACCGTGCTGTGGAACTTCTCCGAGCCGACCCAGACGTGGTGTTCCTCAAGCTGGGCCGCAACCTCAAGGCCGTCGACGTCGACGTCCTTCGCGGCGCCGGAGCGGGTGCCGAGCATGCGCTTCACAGCGTCGAGCGGCTCGCTGGTGCCCGTCTTCGCCTGCCAGCCGAAGCAGAGGGTGCGCTGGAGGTCCCGAACGGACAGCACGGAGGGGAAGAGCTGCTCGAACTCCGACATCTGCCACTGGGCGGGCACATTGTCGCCGTCAAGCGGCAGCACTTCGGCGGTATGCCCGTTCCAGTGAGCCACCACGGAGTTGCTGGTGCCGAAGTCGATTCCAAAACTCATCGCGTCCCCCTTTGGCTCGTCCGGCGGTCCCCGTTACCTCCAGGGCCACCCCGTGGCGCGCCGTTTCGCTGCCCGTTGCCTCTGCGCTGCTGCCCCTCGGGGTCCTGACCCCGGTCGTGCTTCTTCCTCTCCTGCTGTGCAGGAGCCTCCTTCTCCGGCCGTCTCCTCCTCCCAGCTTCGCCGTGGGTTGTTCCACGCCTTTGCTGGCGCGCGGTTTCCTCGGGAGCGACCATGGCAACGGCCCGCAACCAGCCACGTTCGACGAGCTTCCCGGACTCCTTGTCGACGTAGGCCGGCGCGACGAGTTCAAAGGTGACCGGGCCGCTCTTCATCGCGCCAGGCTGGTCCTCCACGACGTTGAACAGCGACTGCTCACCCGTGTCCCCGACGATCCGCAGGCCGGCCCTCGCCGCCTCGTGATCGAGACGTGTCAGCACCACCTGCAAGGTCTTCGCTTCCAGCGCCTGCCGGTGCAGGACGGCCAGCTGGGCCAGATGCATCTGACGCGTGCGGATGCTCTCCAGCACGCCCTTGCGCACTGCTTCGGTGAACTGGGGAAGCACTCTTCGCATCAGCTCGACCCGGAAGACGGAGACCAGATCGGCCTCGGTCTCCTTGTCGGCCAGAGCCAGGCCCAGTCTCTTCGTCGCCTCCTCCAACTCCTTCTCCACTACGGGCAGGAGCGTCTCGTTGACCGACTTCAGGATTGCGGCAGCATCCAGGGTTCCCGGGGTGAACTCAGGCAGGTGGCTCTCGATGAACCGCCAGGGAGCAGCCGCGGCCGCCCTGCGCTCCCCCCGATTGCGCACGCTTCCGCCGTTCGGCCCGCGTCCCCGGTTCCCCCGGGATCCGTCACGGGGACGGGAACCACTGTCACCTTTACCGGCTTTATTGCTCACGATGCGCTGCTCTCTGGGGCATCAGGGGCTGCGGGGTCCTCAGCAGCCGGGGAAAGGCGTTCTGTCACCTTGGTGACTATTTCTCGGGCCGCCTCGGTACGGGACCACTCGCGGTCGCTGTGCGCTGGCGGCTCGGTGAGCCTCTGGAGAGGCTTGGGTGGAAGTTCCAGCCGGTGGCTCTTGCCGGTGGGGTCCTTCCAACGCTGCGGGGCGAGTGGAACGACGAACCGGTGTACCTCCTGCTGCTCCCGCTCGGCCTTCTCGATCATGTCTTTGGCGCGGTTGATCCGGACGCGGCCGTTGTCATCGAGTTCCTTCCTCAGGGCTCGCCAGGACTTCTTCCAGTCATCCGCACCGTCTGGCACGCCGAGCACCAGATAAGGGTTGAGTGGCTGGTCACGGTCTCCGAGATGCCGGTCCTTTAAGAAGCCCCGATTCCTCCGCAGCGTCGTTACGGCACCTGTGCCGAGCTGGTCCACCGCCGGGGGACGGCCTTCGGTGTCCTGCTCCAGGAGTTCGAGGGACTCCGTCGTCTCCTGGCCGGCGTGAAGGTAGGCCTGGACGTTCTGGGCCTCCCAGCGCACCGGCTGCGAATGGTGCCGGCGCCCTGCGGCCATGGTGAGCGCTACCTCTCTTCGCTGCTCCGCCGTGACCTCGTCCTCGCAGAGGAGGGCGCGGTGCATCTGTCGCACGGCTCTGATCAGGGTTCGGACGCCAATCCAGTCGTTGAATTTCTTGTTGCGCGCGTTATGCACATGGGGGTGGATGCGCTCCAGGAGGCCCCAGAGCCTTTCGTCGGCGACGAGGTCGTCCGGGATCTCTCCGGTCCGCCGCGCCCGGCGCAGGGCGTCAAGGAGCTTCTGTGTCGGCGGCAGGAGCTCGGTCCACTCCTCGACGATGGCCTCCGCCTCGTTGGCCTGCAGTCTCACCAGCAGGCGCCAGTCCTGCGGCCAGTCAGGGCCGGGTTCCGTTCCCGGGCCGGCCTCCCGGCGATCCCGTTCCAGGGGCCAGGCCAGTAGGTCCATCTCCTCGTCGGCGAGGGATGCCGGGTCCAGGCGAGCGCGGAAGTAGGCCGCACGGGAGGTGCCGTCGCGCTCGGGGACCGCGCCGATCCACTCCTCGTCGATGTAGTCGTCGAGAAGCGACTGCGGCAGCACCGCCAGGAGCGCTCTCTGTCGAGGTGCCGGCAGGTTGCTCTCCATCAGGCGGCGGTCGTCCTGGTAGATTTGCCACATGCTGCCCGGCTCCCCCGGGAGCGGCAGCGGCTTGTCCGCCAGCAAAGCACGGGCGCGGGCATCGAGCCGGTCGTTGAAGACGTCCAGCCCGTGGTCCTTTGCCATGACGAGCAGGGAGATGCCCTCGACCGGGTCGTCCTGCCGGGACGCCGCATCAGCGGCGGCCCCGGTCAGCTTCTGCGCGGAGAGCGTTCGGGTCTCCTTCTTCAGCACATCGGGCAGCACGAGTTCAGCGAAGGAGCGGGCGCGCTCCCAGGCCTCCCGGTCGGTGAATCCTGCTGGGACTGGCTGGGGCATGACCGGTTCCGGTGCTGGCTGCCTGTGGCGCGGAACAACCGGCGCAGGGCCTACGGCGGCGTCCGCGACGCGCGGAGCTTCCCCGACGGTCCGGGCCTGGCGGAGGGCGAGGCGGCGGGCTATCTCGCGTTGCCGCAGCGCCTCCAGTCGGGCCCGCTCGTCGTGGTCCGCTACCGGCGGAACCCGCGCCGGCATCAGAGTTCCTCCGCGAATGTACGCACCTGCTCGATGACCGCGGCAGGGGTCCGGTCCAGGCTGTAGGAGTCGGCGAATGCGATTCTGGTGGCGAGGCCACCACCGCGGATCTCGTCACACAGAGCCTGGAGCCGTTCGTTCCCGCACTCCTCGCCGACGGACTCAAGCGGATGCTTGACGGCGACCGCGACGGGCTCGCCGGTGAAGTCCGAGGTGAAGAGTGCCACCGGTCCGGCGGCGGTCTCCTTGAGGCTGACGGTGGTCTCCTCGTCTGCCCAACCCTTCAGCAGGACAGCGTGCTCATTGAGGTCGACCTGCACTTTCCGCCCGCGCAGGGCGTCGGTCAGGTCGCGGGCGAGCCGCCAGTCGTACAGCGGGTGGAGGCGCATGGTGGAGTAGTCGCGCAGGCAGGCGTAGCAGGAGCTGCGGCAGCTCCGTGCATGACGATCTGCCTCCAGCTCGTGCACGTAGCTGTCGACCGCCTGGAGGAACTCCTCGATGTGCTCCTCCGAACCGAGGTGGGTGCTGAGGCCCGCGCCGTTGTCGAGGCTGTCCGCCAGGTAGGCCATGACGGGAGCGGCTACCGGGGCGTCCGAGCCATGGATGCCGCTCAGGAGTTCCTCCGGCTGCACGTCGAGGTGCGGGGCGGCGGCCCGGCGCAGCAGGGCCGCCAGCGAGTACCAGGCGGCGCGCCGACCGTGGTAGGCCTCGGGGAAGCCGTCGGTCTGCTGGGACTTCGAGATGTCGAAGCGCAGGCCCCGGGTCGTGTCGAGGGCGCCCTTGGCCCCGATGAAGAGCATGTCGGTGTGCTGGGTGGCGCCGAGGGCGATCTCCAGGTCGGCTTCCGCCTTCGGATGGTCGAGGGCGAGGTATCCGCGCCAGGGGCCGGTGTTCTTGACGAACCGGAAGAGTTTTCCGGCGTTGGTGTTGACGATGTAGCGGTCGCCGCTGCCGGTGTGGACGACCATCCAGTCGTCGGCGGCCCGGTGGATGCGCGGCGCGGTCTTCTCCAGGTCGGTCGCTGTCCGTGCGCTGGTGGCGTTGGAGCCGAGGTCCCGGTACCCGTCATAGTCCCGTGCCTCGCGGGCGGCCCGGAAACCCGCGGGCTCCCGGAACGGCACGGCCCGGTAGTACTTGCTCTCCGCACCACAGGCGGGGCAGGTGCCGGCGCACCTGGTTTCCGGGTCGGCAACGGCCTGCGGGTCCACGTGGGAACAGATCCGGCACATGGCGACCAATTGCTCCGGTCCGAACGGGTCTTCGGCCGCCTGCACTCCGCGTCCGCTCGGGACGAGGGAGACCACTCCCTGGGAGCGGAGCAGACGGCCGTCCTGCGGGGTTTCGCTGCCCGGTGCGAACTTGCTGAGGGCGACGGCTAGGTCACGGTTGACGGAATCGGCTGGCGGCCAGGGGAAGGTCTTCTGCGGGATGCTCCGATAGAGGAGGCGGGAGCGGGTCGGGAAGCCGAACATGGGCAGGAGACCCGCCTCTGCCAGACGCTGGCTGAGGTCGGAGTGACCGACTGTCCGGGCTGCCACCTCGCCGACCTGGCCGAGGAGTTCGCCGATCGCGGCCACCGGATCGATGGCGGCGATGCTCTCCGGCGTTCCGGCCTGGAGGGCGGCGGCAGCAGCTCGGATGCGGTCCGGGTGCTCGGCGATCCAGCACCGGACGGCACCGCGGTGCAGCGGCCAGTCGGCGGCCAAGCCGAACTGTCCGTGGACGTTGGCCGTCATCTCCGGTCCCTTCCGGCGGTCCTCCGGCTGCAGGAGCGCGAAGGCCTGGCGCAGGACTTCTCCCAGCAGGACGCGTCGGAAGACGGAGACCATGCCGAGGACCAGGTAGGGCTCCGGGGTCGGCTCGTTGGTGATGGCTTCCGGGCGGGCGAAGTAGTGCTCGTCGTGGCTGCGGCCGCGGCAGACGGTAAGGGCCACAGCGACCGGGCTGTTGCGTCGGCCCGCGCGCCCCACCCGCTGCTGGTAGTTGAAGCGGGTGGGCGGCATGTTGGCCATGATCACGGTGTTGAGGGGGCCGATGTCGACACCGGCCTCCATGGTCGTGGTCACGGAGAGCAGTTCTAGGCCGTCCGCCTGCGGGATGTCGTTGTCGCCGAGGAAGACGTCCTGGAAGAGGCTCTGCCGCCGCTGGGCCTCCAGCCGGTCCGTCTGGCCGGTCAGCTCCGCGGTGCGTAGCGGGAAGTTACCGGTGCGGTGGGATGCCTTCCACGCGTAGTAGTCGTCTTCGAGGACGCCGCTGTACTGCTGGGGCACGGCGGGCAACGGGGTCAGGCACTTGGTGCACAGCCCCGCGCCCGGGTGCAGGTGCGGCCGGTGGCAGGAGCGGCAGGTCCAGGTCTTGTTTGCGCCGGGGCGGAGCGCCACCTTCTCCGGCTTGATGACGTAGTCGACCACGGCGTCCTTCCAGATGCCGAGCACCCAGTCCTGGACCGTTTGCACATCGGTGCCCTGGCGTTCGGCGACCTGCGTCCAGAAGCGCTTCAGCGGCGCGGGCGGCCGCTGCAGGGAGGCACGGATGCGGGTGAAGCGCCGCATCAGGCCGAGGATCCGCAGGCTGGCACGTGCCACGGCCTGGTCGCTGGCCGGGCCTATCTCCAGGGGCGAGCGGTCGTCGCGTAGGCAGAGCCAGCCGAGTCCGAGCGATTCGAAGTCACGGCCGCCGCCGGAGAAGAGGCTTCCGACGGTCTCGAGGCGGAGGCGGGAGCGGATGCGCTTGAGCAGTTCCTCCTGCGCCTGGGTCTCCACCGCCTCTTCGCGGTCCCGCTCCCAGTTGTAGAGCGCGGTCCAGGGCTGTCCGACCGAGGTCTGCTGGAGCGAGGCCGCGGGACCTGCGGGGTTGGTGCCGTGCTCCAGCAGCATGCCTTCGAGGGCGGAGGCGAGATCGTCGAGCGAGGGCAGCTCGGAGAACTTCCGCTCCAGGCCGGGCAGGAGTTCCGGTTCCGCGTCGAGGTCGTCGACCAGGATCGCCTTCAGGCGCCCCCAGTCCGCCGGGTTGCGGTCCCGCAGCCGTGCCATGGCGTCACGGGCTTCCTGGCGATCGACGGGCTCCCCAGCGTAGTGGGCCTTCACCAACTGGAGGTCTCCGAACGGGTCCCCCTGCTTCTCGACGGCCTGGGTGCTGAGCAGACGGAGGAGGTCCTGGTGGTGGCGCAGGGCAAGACCGCTGGCGAGCTCGGAGGCGTCGTCGCGGCTGTCGGAGAAGGCGATCGCCTTGCGCAGGTCGGCGGGGAGATGGCCGAGGGCTTCGGTCACCAGCACCTGGTTGATCTTGTAGAAACCAGTGCGCATCCGCCGGACCGGCGCGCTACGCAGCCGGTCGGGGGATTCCAGCGGGATGAAGCGGCCGTCCCGGTCGACCTTGACCTCCCAGTCGTCGCCGCACGCGGGGCAGCGGGTGGGGAATGCCTGCAGCTGGGCCGGGTCGTAGGCCGGCTTCCTGCCCTCCTTGTCCAGGGGCACGGAGATGTGGAACGACCATCCAGTGTGCCGGACGTCCCGGTTCTCCAGGCGGCCGGTGGCGGGCTGGTAGGCGCTGCGGCGGAACTCGAACCTGACCTGCGGCCCGCCGTCGGACAGGCGCGCGTGCCAGCCGGGGTCGTCGAGGCCGAGGCCCTTGGTGCGCGGCCAGTACACGACGTAGTTCGCCGCCGTGGGTGCGCCACTGGCCTCGTCGGGGAGCAGGTCCAGGTCGGGGAAGTCGGTGTGGAGGGCGCCGGTGAACGTGCGCCGCTGGGTGTCCTTGGGGCTGGCGTACCCGCCGAGCATCAGTTCGCCGCATGCCTGGCAGGAAAGGAGTTCGAGTACGCGGGCGCCACAGCTGCAGCGGGAGGTGGGCTCGGCGAAGAGCCGGCCGACCCGCCGTTCGGGGCTGTGCTCCACGGGGGTGTCGGGACAGTTCGGGTCGGAGCAGGCCCAGATGCCCTCGATGTTCCGGAAGAAGAAGTGGGCGCGTAGCTGCGGGAGTTCGGGATCCCGTGCGAGGCCGAGTACGCGCAGAACGCCATGGAAAGCGTCCTTGCGCTGTTCCTCGGGGACGGCCGGGAAGAGATCCTTCGCCAGTTCGGGGGCGGGCAGAGCACGAGGCTTGCCACCTGGAGTGAGTGCGTGCTGGAGTGCCGGGCCGAGGCCGCTCTCCTGGGCCAGGGCGACGGCTTCGTCATGGGTGACGGGGGCCTTCGCGGCCTGAGCAAGGCGTTCGGTGTGCACGGCCAAGTCGCCCCCGCCGCGGATCTCCTTCGCCTTTCCGGGGATGATCACGCGCCGGGAGCCGGGCAGGGCGAAGAACCCGTCGAGGAACTTGTCGTCCCGGCCGGCCTCCAGGGAGGCGGAGGCGGCGAGCACCCTCAGCTTCTCGGGGTTCTTGTCGAGGCCGAGGCGGTGGCGCAGGTTGCGCAGCAGGTAGGCCACCTCGGTGCCGGCCGTGCCGCGGTACATGTGGAGCTCGTCGAGGATCAGGGTGAAGCGAGCGCCAGCGGTTTCCTCCAGCCACTTCCGGGTGGCGCTGAAGATGTGCTCCTCCTGCTTGCGGAGCAGCATGATGTTCAGCATCGAGTAGTTGGTGACCATGATGTCCGGCGGCGCGGCCTGCATGTCCCAGCGGACGTGCATCTCCGCTCCACCGAGGCGCGGGATGAAGGGCCGCAGATCCTCGCCGAGCTTCTCGTCGGCCTTGCGCTGCCGTTCCTGCACCTCGCGCAGGTACTGCCGGAGACGGAAGTTCGCCGGCTCGGAATCGGGGCTGCCGGAGACGGGGGTGGCTCCGGTGTAGCGGCCGAAGTAGAAGCGGTGTCCGTTGCGGTTCCGGTCCAGCCACGCGTGGGCCTCGCGGCTGTCCAGCGACTTCCGGAGCCGGACCAGCTGGTCGTCGGCGAGGGCGTTGGTGGGGTACAGGATCACCACGCGCATTGCGGCGGGGTGCCCCTGCTCGCTCTGCCGGCTGGGTACGTGGTCGCTGTCTCCTCGCCACCATTCCCGCTGCTCGGCACGGGTGCCCTGCCAGCGGGCGGACTCGGCGACCAGGTCGGCGAGCACCGGCAGCAAGAAGGACTCCGTCTTGCCGGAGCCGGTGCCTGCGGTGACCACGAAGTCCTTGCCCCCGCAGGCGGCGACCAACGCGTCGTGCTGGTGCTGGTAAAGGCTGGTCACGCCGTCGGGGAGAGCGAAACTGGCAAACTCGGCCGCGTCGGGATGCGCCCCCGCTTCGGCGAAGGAGTCCTCGATGCTGACGCCCCGGGAGGCGTACTGCGGGCGCAGCTCGATCAGCGGGTCGCGCCAGGCCCCGTTGTCCCGGTCCAGAAGGTTGCGCCGCTCCTCCATGACAGAACGATCACCGACGCGGAACGGGGTGTCGTAGTAGCGGAAGAGCGCGCCGCGCAGGTCGTCGAAGGTGCCCATGACGTCCTGGACATCGGTGCTCGTGACCGCCGCTGTCTGCTGTTCTGCGCTCACTTGGTCCTCCCGCTGGTGGCCGCCACCGCTCGCGGCATGATCGTCAGGTTCTGCTGCAGCGAGACTGCGATCGCCTCGGCGAGCGTCCTCGGCACGTTGTCGTACGCGCGGGTCCGCGTCTGCTTGCCCACCGACGGCGGGAAACCGCTGCACAGGACGGCAGCGCGCTCGTGCAGGGCGGGCAGGGGTGCGTACCGGTCGACGAGGAGTCGGCCGATAACGGAACGGCCCTTCCCGGATTCCGGCCGCCAGCGCATCGCACCGGTGCAGTGACGGGCGAGCTCCAGGTAGATGCCCGTCTCGCGTTCCACCGCGTGGAAGACGCCGTCGCAACGGACGCGGGTCAGCCGTGCGTAGTCGGCTCCGCGCCACCGGTACAGGCCATCCCCCTCGTCACTCTCCACGGGGACGAACCGCTGGAGGCGCAGTTCGTACTTCTCGAGCGTATTGGCGGTGCTCCCACCAGGCGGCGCAGACTCGAGGCCCGGTGCTGCCTGCGGCAGCAACTCCATCAACTGCATTGCGGCGCAGGGCACGTAGCGGGCGCTGAGGAACTCCGCGGCTTCCTCGAGGGTCCCCAGGTCCTCGTACTGGATCAGGAGGGTATCGGGCAGCGGAGCCTCACCGGCCTCCGGCAGATGAGGGACGGCGATCAGCTCCATCCACTCCCGTGCCGCCTCCTCGACTCGCTTGCCGATCTGTGCGGTGCGCGCACCAGTCAGCAATGCGAGGCCATCGCCGTGGGGCAGCCGGGTCAGCACCGGCGGGGCCACCGACCAGCGGTCGGCGCGCAGGTCCGTGTCGATGAAGCCGAGGGCGGCGGCCTTGCGCATCCAGTCCCAGTCGGCGTGCTCCTTCAACTCCAGGCCCCATGCCCGGGCCTGACCGCGAACCCCGTCCCGTAGTGCGGATGCCTTGCCGCTGCGGCTCTCGCTCAGCCAGCGCACCAGGATCCCGCCGAACTCGGTGCTGCTCATCACTTCCGTCACCGGTCCAGCTCCTTCGCTGCCTGCACGTACGCGGCCCACGACGGCTCGACGGACGCCTGCTGAGCCCTGACGATGGCGCGGGCCCAGGCCCGCGGGTTGCCGGCACCCCTCGGCTCCGGCGCTCCGGGGTTCACCGGGCGGCCCCTCCACCGTCCGCTCCGGCGCTCGAGGAGCCAGCCGCCGACGCCGTGGAACTCGACCTCAAAGCGCAGCGGTGCGGGCCTGTCGGGGAGACGTTCCGTCCACCAGCCCGGTTGCTCCGGGGCCTCCAACGTCCACAGCCGTCCGTCGGCCGCCGCGAACAGCAGCTCGTCCGCGTCCCGACGGCACAGCTCCATGGCCGCTGAGGTGTCCCAGGCCGTGGCGCTCGTGCAGTCGGCGCCGGTGATGCCCGCCGGCAGGCTCTGCTCGTTGAGGAGGGAGGGCGACTCGGAGGCCCTGCCGTCGGCGACGGTGAATCCGCAGACCTTGGTCATCTTCGGCTCGACGACGGCCTGGTCCGCGGTGGCAAAGTCGATCTCGACGCCTGCGTAGCTCACCGTGTGGCGGCCCGGTTTCAGCCCGAGCACGGCCAGGGAGACGGAGCCGCCCGCAGCGATCCCCTTCCTGAGTTCGAGCCGCTCCTCGCCGTCGATCAGGAGGGGGCCCGTGCTCTCCGAGGCGTCCGGGAGGACCACCTGGGGCTCGCCTCCCCGGAGGTATACGTGGGCGTCGAGCGAAGGCGCCAGCTTTAACCCACCCTCGAGACGGAGTTTGAACTGGGCCGGGGGTCGCAGGAGGCCAACCGCGCCCTGGACCTCCTGGAGAGCCCGACGCAAGGTGACCGCGTCGTCGAAGGTGACGGGCCTGTGCATGGACCAGCCCCGCGGCACCCAGGCCACCTTGCTGGTGTCGGCGCTGCGGCCCGTGGTCGCGGCCCTGTCCAGCAGCCGCTGCACGTCCTGCTGCGCGCCCGCGGCAGCGAGCACCACGTGTGCCTCTCCCGACCGGAAGCCGTCGCTGCCCACCCACACACCGATGACGTCGTCCCGTGCGAGTACCAGGACGGAAGAGGCGGGGCGGCTGAGCACGAGGTCGTCCCCGTCGCAGCGTATAGCCCTGGTGAGGGTGTCCGTGGTCGGCACGGGCAGCCCGGTCACGTCGTAATAGGCAGTGTCACCGAGTTGCTCGAGGACGATGCCGTTCTTTAGCTCGATACGCTCCCTCTGTACCCCGGACCGCAGGCGCGCCACCCAACTGAGACGCCCCGCGTCCAGCCGGGCCAGGAGTTCGGCCCGGGTGGTACCGGTGGGCACCAGCTCGTCCGAACCGTCCCAGGTAGCGGCGTAGTTGCCGATCAGCCTGGCGAGGAACGGGCGGAACTCCCCTTCCCGCAGAGCATTGCGGAAGCCCTTGGAGAGATGCTGCTCCAGACCCCGGATCTCGATCTGAGCCAGCAGCGTCTCACCCGGCTGGGGCCAGGTCGTAGCGCGTTCCCTCAACGACCGGAAGAATTTCGGCATGAAGGATCGGTCCGCACCGCTGAGGAGCGTCTGGGACTGGGCGAAGCCGATCCTGCTGCGGTTGGAGGGCAACTCGGCAGGGGCGGGAATGGTGCAGAGGCCCCGTGCGCCCTGCTGACCCTGCTGCCAGTAGGCCAACACCTGCCACATACGGGAGATGGGCTCGTAGTGGTGGCTGCCCAGGTGGCTCGCTTCTCCGGTCAGCAGCTCGGAGAAGCGAGCGTGGTAGGCGCTGGCATGGTGGTTCTCGTCGTTGACCATCTGGGACGCGGCCATCACCGAGCAGGCCAGCAGCGGCAGGAAGGCGGGCACGCCGTTCTTGTCCTGGTGCCACTTGCGCCAGCGGTAGTCCTCCAGCGCGCGGTACGGTTCCGCGGTCCCCATTCGCAGGAACCTGCCCACGCAATGGGCGAGGGGCTCTGCCATGCCATGTCCACGCCTCAACTCCTGCTCCACGTCGCGGTCGACGTAGAGCAGCGTCGGCTGGCCAGCGTGCTGCCGTCCGAAGAACTCCTCGGCCAGCACGTCCTGCCATGCCTGGTAACGATGGTCCACTCTGTCCCCAAAAGAGAGGTTCCGATGCCCTATTCATGAAATTCCCCGGCATGGAACGGTCTTCACCGCGTCACCCTAAACCCGCCACTGGCCACGACGCGCCACCTCCTGACGCTCTCTCAGGATCTAGCGGGTACCTGGGTGGTTTCTGAGCAAGGTTCTGCTCGATCAAGGTGCTGTGGGGGCCGAGCACATAGGCATGTGGCCGACCCATGGCAGCCACGGCTGCCCTGAGCGCCGCCTCCTTCGCTGCCGGATCCGGGCCGTTCGGGTCCCGGACCCCACTCGAACGGGTGGAATCGAGCTGTCCCCATTGCGCCCCGCCGTCCGCAGCAGGCACCGTACGTAGTGAGAGTGCGGCCTGCCGCCTCCCCCGGCTACGGCAGCGTCAGTTGCCCGCGCAAGAGCGGCATGTGCGTATGGTTCAACTCGGGCCGGCGAATTGAACCCCACTGATGGTTCGGCGCATATCCGCAGGTCAATGCACTGTTCCCGGCGCTCCAGGGGTGCCGCCGAGCACCGTCGCAGCCGTGCATGCCCCCGTACCGACCCCCTTCTCCCGGCATCGGATCGGTCGGCGAGAGTCCCACGGCAACATCCTCATCCGGCGCCTCACACGGCGCCGCCGGCTCTGAGCCAACCACACCAAGTGCCTTGCTGGGCAGCTGTCGCGCACGTTAGCGTGAGCCCAGATCGTCATCGCTTTCCTCGGAACCTCGCAGGTGCGAGGTTCGGTACACCGTCCTCGGAGCTGACCGTGGACACCCAGGCGATCGGCCGCGGCACCACCACCGCGGTGAGCAGCCGGTAGACGTCCTGGGTGGGCATGGCCTGGGGATCGAAGTCGACGCGCATGCCGCCCAGTATCCCGATCGGCACACGGACGGCAGATCCTGGCCCCGGATCAAAGCACCACCAAACTCCTGGTTCTGACGGAACGTGC
Source organism: Kitasatospora sp. LaBMicrA B282 (assembly GCF_050325825.1). Taxonomy (NCBI): domain Bacteria; kingdom Bacillati; phylum Actinomycetota; class Actinomycetes; order Kitasatosporales; family Streptomycetaceae; genus Kitasatospora; species Kitasatospora sp. LaBMicrA B282. The sequence goes on along the minus strand of NZ_JBNQTI010000007.1, from coordinate 35,857 downwards.
CCTATGTCGGCAGGCACGAGCCCTGACGCAGCACCGTCACGACCGAGCAGATCGGCTCACCCGACCCGTCGTCCTCCCACACGGACGGCGTCGACATTCCCGCCCACGCCCGCGGTGGCCGGGTCACCCCGAACCTGCAGGACGAGCTGTCCACCTTCGTCCTGCGCCGTCCCGGCGGGTACCTGCGCATCTCCTCCGACCGGTTCGGGCTCGAAGCGGGTGTCGACCATCAGCAGGAAGACGCCGCGGCGAGACCGCCTACGCCATCGCCATCCAGCGCAGGCCGCGTCGACCCCCGACCCGCTCCTCGGCGTGTCCTAGGCGCCGGCAGGGCGGGCCCGACGTGGGACAGCCCCAACGTCCGTCCCACAGGCCGACGGGCGGGGACGCCGCTCGGACCTCGGTCCCGCCCGGGCGAGCAACGCCGTGAGGGTGTTCAGGCCGCCGTCGGCGCGGCCGGCCTGGGAGCGGATGGTCGGCTTCAGGACCTCACGCGGCCAGGGCGCGGCGAAGGGCGGCGGCCAGCTCCGCGACCTGCCGCTGGGAGACCTCGGCGGACAGGATGGCCTGCGAACCGTGGAAGGTGCCCGGCCACTGGTGCAGTTCGACCGGCACGCCCGCCCGCAGCATGCGCAGTGCGTAGTCGATGTCCTCGTCGCGGTTCGGGTCGAACTCCGCGGTGGCGACGTAGGCCGGCGGCAGGCCGGAGAGGTCACCGGCTCGTGCCGGGGCGGCGTACGGTGTGGCGGGTGTGGCACCCAGGTAGTGCCGCCATGCGGCGGTGACCTGGGCGCGGGTCGACCAGGGCGTGTCGGTGAAGTTCCGCGCCGACCAGGTCTCCTGCCGGTCGTCGAGCGGGGGCTCGTTGAGCAGTTGGAAACGGATCGGCGGCCCCTGCTGGTCACGCGCCCGCAGTGCCACCGCGGCCGCGAGGTTCGCGCCGGCGCTGTGACCTGCGACGGCGATCCGCTGCGGGTCGATGCCGAGTTCGGCTGCGTGCTCGGCCGTCCACGCCGTCACCGCGTAGGCGTCGTCCAGGGCGGCCGGGAACCGGTGCTCGGGGGCGAGCCGGTAGTCCACCGAGATCACCGTCGCGCCGGAGGCGGCCGCGAGCCGGGCGGCCCAGGGGTGCTCGGTCTCCAGGTCGCCGATGACCCAGCCGCCGCCGTGCAGCCAGATGACGGCGCCTTGGGCCCGTTGCGGGCGGTAGATCCGCACCGGCACCTCCGGATCGCCGGGCACGGCGCGGTCCTCGATGCCGATTCCGGCGGTGTCCGGCACCGGCCTTGCGGCAGCCAGCCGGGCGAAGTCGCCGCGCGCGGCGACCTCGTCGGCCAGGTCGATTCGGGGCAGCAGCGGGATGAACGCTTCGAGTTCGGAATCCATGCCGACCATCCTCACGGTCACCGCGCCGTGGCACAGCCGCCGGCCGTTGCCTGATTCACCCCGGCCGCGCACCGATCGGCGCGCCTATCCTGCTGTCATGGAGGCACTGGCCGAACGGCTGTCGCAACTCGATTCGCACACCCAAGGCGTGGTCCGCATCGTCGCCTTCTACGACACACTGATGCGTCGACGGGTGGATCCGGCGGCGCTGACCCGGGCATCGGCGGGCCTGGCCGAGTGCACGGCGGGTCTTCGGCTCCACGGCACCGGGCAGGCGATCCGCGTCTCGCCCGACGGCACGCCGGCCTCCGGCCCGCCGCCGCACGTGTCCACCGCAGTGCCCGTCACGCTCGACGGGGAGGAGATGGGCACAGTGTGGCTGGAGCGCCCGGGCCCGCCCGGTCCGCTCGACGACGTGTTGCTGGACCGGCTCGCCATCGCTGCCGCGACGGTGGTCGAACGCCACGGTCCGGCCGGCACCACCATGGCCGACCCCGCTCTGGTCGAACTGGCGATCAGCTCCGGCGGCGACGAGGCGGCCAGGGCACGGGCGCTACGCCTCCTGGGCTTCGCCGCCGACCTGCCGCTGCGCGTCGTCGCCGTACGGTCGCAGCTCCCGCTCGACAGGATCGGCGCCCTGGTCTGCCCGGGCCGCCCGGTGAGAGCGGCGCAACTCGCCGACGCGGGCGTCATCCTGGCCACCACCGTGGACGGCGCCCGGGTTCCGGCAGGGGTACGCGCGGGCATCGGCGCCGCCGACCGCCCGGACCTGTCCTGGCGGCAAGCCCGCACCGCCCTGCGCTTCACCAGCCCTCGCGAGCCTGTCATCCACTACGCCGACCTGGGTGCGTGGGCGCTCCTGGCCGAGATCCCCCGGGACGCGTTGCGCGCCAACCCCGACGTGGCCGGCATCGGAAGAGCGGCCGAAAGCCCGGAACATCTGGAGACCCTGGACGCCTACTGCGCCACCGGCTCCCTACGCCGGGCCGCCGACCTGCTCCACCTGCACCACACCAGCGTCGCCCGCCGGCTCGGACACATCGGGAGGACTCTGGGCGTCGACCTCACCGAGCCCGCCGGACTGACCCGGGCCAGGCTCGCGCTCACCGCATGGCGGCTACTCGATGACTGAGAAAGGGTTAGCCCCGTTCGCCGAACTGAGCCCGCGTGCTGAGGAGAATCAGGCGAGGCAGAACTCGTTGCCCTCGATGTCCTGCATCGTGATGCACGACTCGTTGACGCCATCGGCGCGCTGCGTCAGCACGTGTTTCGCGCCGAGCGCCATCAGCCGTGCGCATTCGGCCTCGAGTGTGGCCAGGCGCTCGTCACCCACGAGCCCGGCGCCGGCCCGCACACAGAGATGCACCCGGTTCTTGACGACCTTGCCCTCGGGAACTCGCTGGAAGAGCAGGCGCGGGGCCACGCCCGAGGGATCAGTACACGCGAAGTAGATCTCGTCCTCGGGCGGCAGCGAGCGGTGGTACTCCCCCCATGTGGCAAAGCCCTCCGGGACCGTCGGCACGACGTACCCCAGCACCTCACACCAGAAGGCGGCGAGGCGCGCAGGCTCCGCGCAGTCGAAGGTCACCTGGAACTGTTTGATCGTTGACATCGGCGCACCATAACAGAGGCCCTGCCCAGCTCCCCAGGACGCGAGGTCCGGACGTTGTCGGGAGGAGGCACCTGCCACCCGCTGCCGTGCCGTGCGGTCGCAGGGGTGTACGGGAAGGCTCTCTTGTTGCTCACCCGGGCGAGCAGTGCGCCCAACACGGTCACCGGCCCCCGGTCGAGATCGGCGCGCCGTGTCCGGCCGGCGCCCGGTAGCCCGTCGTAGGCCGGATAGTGGGGGCATGCCGACACCCGAGCCCGCCGGCCCGCCCGAGCGACACGAGAGTCCTCAGGAGCGCGCCGACCGCAACCTGGTCGAGTTGCTCCAGGAACTGCGCGTCGTCCAGACGGGTGTCCAGATCCTGTTCGCCTTCCTTCTCGGCCTGGCCTTCACCGATCGCTTCACCCGCCTCGACCTCGCCCAGAAGACGATCTACGTCACCTCGTTCCTGCTCACCGTCGTGGCCGCAGCCCTCCTCGCCACGCCGGTGGCCCTGCACCGCGGCCTGTTCCACCGCGGAGCCAAGCGCCGCATCGTCGACCTGTCGACCCGCCTCACCGAGCTCGGCCTCGCCGTCCTGGCCCTCGCCCTCAACACGGCGGTCCTGCTGCTGATGGACGTCGTCCTCGGCCCGGCAGCGGCCGTCGGCATCACCGCTGCGTCCACCCTCATGTTCGCCGGCTTGTGGTTCGCCCTGCCCCGCGCACTGCGCCCCCGCTGAACCGCCTCCGCCAGGCCGTCGAGCACACCGCGCCGGGTGGCACAGCCCACGCACCGCGGAGCACCGGTCAGCCGGCCTCCAGGGCCAGCGACTCCGGCCGCGACAGCGCCCGGCCGCGCTCCCAGGCGGCCTGGAAACCGGCCTCCCCGAGGGCCTCGGCGCAGCCGTCCAGGACGGCCCGCAGCTCCGGGTCCCCCGCGTCGTGCGCCCCGCGCAGGCCGTACGCCGCGCCCAGCGCCGCCGCACCGCGCGCCGCCTGGCCGCGCGCGAGGCAGTACTCGGCGTACCCCTCCAGGACGTCCGCCCGCACCGGCTGGTCGCCGCTGTCCGCGGCCAGTTGCAGGGCACGGCGGTGCAGCGGCCCGGCCGCCTCCGGCGCGCCGCGCCGCTGCTCGGTCCGGGCCAGGCTGGTGTGCAGCAGGGCCAGCAGGTGCAGTCGTGCCGGGGCGCCGGGCCCGGTCGCGGGCTGCTGCTCCAGCCGCCGCAGCGTCTCCCGCTGGCCCTCGACCGCGGCCGCCAGGTCCCCGCTGCGCCGGGCGAGTTCACCCAGCGCGTAGCGGGCGGCGGCGTGCAGCTGCGGATCCCGGTCACGTTCGGCGGTGGCCAGCGCGCGCTCCAGGTCCGCCCGGGCCGCGGCCGCCTCGCCGCAGCGTGCCCGCAGTCGGCCCGACAGCAGCAGCGACAGCGGCGCCTCGCCGGAGCCGCCCAGCTCGGCGTCCCGTTCACCGGCCTCCGCCAGCACCGCGAGCGCCTCCTCGGCGGCGCCGGTGACGGACAGCAGCGCGGCCAGCGTGACCAGCGCCAGGGCCAGCCCCCAGCGGTCGCCCAGGACGCGGAAACCGTCCACCGAGGTCCGCAGGCAGTGCTCGGCACGATCGACCCGGCCCGCCCCCAACTCGATCCGGCCCAGCACCAGATGGGCCGCGGCCCGGATCCACCGGTCGGGGTGCTCGACGTACCGCTGCGCCGTGGCACCCACCGCCCCCGGCGGCCCCGTCATGGCGAGCAGCAGCGCGGCGGCCAGGGCGACGGGGTGCTCGGCCCGCTCGGCCGTGACCAGCGCCACGCCCACCGCCTCAGGCGTGACAACGGTGCCGCCGGGCTCCCGGAACGGGGAGGTGAGCTGCGCCAGGACCACGCACCGGGCGTGCGCCTGCTCCAGGCCGGGCGGCGGCGTGCAGCCGTGCGCCGCGAAGACGGCCGAGGTCCACTCAGCCGCCTCACGGCCCTGACCGCGCATCAGCCAGGGCCACGCCCGGGCGGCCGCCAGCCGTAGGGCGTGCTCCGGCGGGCCGACGGCGACCGCCCGGCGCAGCGCCGCGTCCAGGTTGCCCTGTTCCGCGTCCAGCCGGGCCAGCCGGCCGATCTGGCCGTCCGTCCGCAGCAGGGGTTCGGCGTCCTCGGCGAGCCCGACGAAGCAGCGCAGGTGGGCGGCGCCGGTCGGGCCGTCCTCGCCCGCCTCGACGAGCCGTTCGGCGGCGTACGCGCGAACCGTCTCGAGCAGCCGGTACCGCACCGCCCCGGGCTCCCCGCCGGCGGATGCGCGCAGAGGCGTGTCGACCAGGGACTTGTCGACCAGAGAGGTCAGCAGGTCCTCGACGGCCGTCGGGTCGGGCGCCGGCCCGTGCGGCCAGTCGCCCGCGCAGACCCGGTGCGCGTCGCGGAGAGTCATCCCGCCGGCGAACACGGAGAGCCGTCGCAGCAGGACCCGCTCGTCCTCGTCGAGCAACTCCCAGCTCCAGCCCACGACGGCGCGCAGCGTGCGGTGACGGTCGGGGCCGGTGCGGGAGCCCCGGTCCAACAGGCGGAGCCGGTCGTGCAGCCGCTCCGCGACCTGGCCGGGGCTCAGGGCCCGCAGTCGGGCCGCCGCCAGTTCGAGGGCCAGCGGCAGGCCGTCCAGCTCCCGGCAGATCCGGACGACCGGTTCGACGGTGTCGTGGTCCAGGGCGAAGCCGGGACATGCCGCGGCGGCCCGCTCGGTGAAGAGGGCGACGGCCGGGTGCGCGAGCGCCTCCTGTGCGGTGGAGCCGGGAGCGGGTACGGTCAGCGGCGCCACCGGCCAGAGGGCCTCGCCGGGGACACCGAGCGGTTCGCGGCTGGTGGCCAGCACGGTGAGCCGGGGCGCGGCGGCCAGCAGGCGGTGCGCCAGCCGGGCCGCGTCCTCGATCAGGTGCTCGCAGTTGTCCAGGACGAGCAGGACGTCACGCCCCGCCAGGGCCCGGACGATCCGGTCGACGGGGTCCTGGGGCTGCTCGCCGGCGGGCAGGCCGCCCGCCAGCACCCCGGCCTCCGCCGGGCGGCAGACGGCGGCCAGCACGACCCGGGCCACCGCGTCCGGGCCGTCGGCACCCGCGAGCTCGGCGAGCCGGACGTCCGTCGCGTCCGTCGCGTCCGTCGCGGGCGACGCGGCCGCGACCGCCAGCCGGGTCTTGCCGACACCACCCGGCCCGGTCAGCGTCACCAGGCGGGAGCGGCGCAGAAGCTCCTGAACCGCCCTCAGCGCCTCGTCGCGGCCGACCAGAGCGGTGAGCCAGGTGGGCAGCACCGCCCGCCCGGCCGGGATCCCGGGCGGAGCCGGAGCCGGAGCCGGAGCCAGCGTCGGCCTCGGCGTCGGCGTCGACGACTGCGCGCCGGACAGCACCCACAGGTGGACGTCCCGCAGTTCGGTGGACGGGTCGGTGCCCAGTTCCTCGGCCAGCGCCCGCCGGGTCCGATCGAACACCTCCAGCGCCGCCGCCTGCTGCCCGTCCGCGTGGAGCGCGCGCATCAGCCGGACCGCGGCCCGCTCGCGCAGCGGGTGGCTGACGCACAGTCCGGTGAGCTCGGCAACCAGCCGCGGCAGCGTGCCGGCCCCGCCGAGGGCGAGCAGGGCGTCGGCCCAGTCCTCGACGGCCGACAGCCGCAGCTCCGCCAGCCGGGCCGCCGGCGCGGCGGTGAACCCGACGCCCTCGGCGTCCGCGAACGGTGCTCCGCGCCACAGTTCCAGCGCCCCGCCCAGCAGCGCGACCGCCTCGGTGAACCGGCCCGCCGTCAGCGCCGCCCGCCCCGCCGCCGCCCGACGCTCGAAGTCCCAGGCGTCCACGCCCACCCGGGGCAGGTCGAGCAGGTACCCGGCAGGGTGCGAGCCGATGACGAGGCGGTCGGTGCCCAAGGCCCGGCGGAGCCGGGAGACCAGGGACTGCAGGGCGCCGGCCGGTTCCGCCGGCGGGGTGTCCTCCCAGAGGTCGTCCACCAGACGCTCCCGGGTGACCACGCGCCCGGGCTCGAGCGCCAGCCGGACCAGCAGCAGCCGGAGCCGGGCCCCGCCGATCTCGCAGGCCGTCCCGTCCCCACCCCGCACGACCTGCAGCGGCCCCAGAACCTTGATCCGCACCCCGCCCGCTCCTCGCTCAGCACCACCGATCAATCAAGATCATTATCCCGATGCCCGGGCGGCGCCGAGCGCGGGGCACTCAAGCAACCAGTCGGATCATCCGACCACCCCGGGCTCCTGTGGCTCCTCGGCTTCTTCGTCCGCAGCGCCTCCGGCTCCCGCCGGTCCCGCTGGTACCGATGGCGCCCCGCCCACCGGAGGAACGCGGTGGGCGGGGCGGGGCGACTTCTGCTCGGCCGGGCTCCGCCTACTCCACGTCGGTCGCGACCACGGTCCACGCTCCGGTCGACGTGTCGTCCAGCCGCAGGTCGAAGGCGAGGGTGATCGGCCCGCGCCTGATTGCGTCGCCGCGGAGCACCTCTTCGGTGCGGCGGTCGACCTCGTAGTAGACGCCCTCGGCGTCGACCGCGACACGGAAGACGATCGGGTCGCGCGAGACCAGCGAGCGGACCTTGACCGAGGTGATGACAGCGTCACGCATGACGGTGCGGTTGACGGTGCGCACGGACGTGAAGTCGAGGCTGCCGTCGTTCATGACCCACTCCTCGAGGAACCGCTCGACGGCGACCTCGAGAACCGACCTGTCGAACCGACCGTCGAGCACGCTCAGATCGCCGACGGCGGCGTCGGCATCCGTGCTCCACGAGATGTTGGTGTACGACAGGATGTCGCTCACGCCCCTGACCGCGGTCTTCCCGGCCACCTCGAGCACCGCCTCCCGAGCGACCTCCTTCTGATCCCAGCCGTCCGTCTCGATGGCGTTGGTCAGGTGGTGCGCTCCCTCGGCCGCCTGCTCCACCGACGACACGATCCACTCGCCGGCCCTGCTCTTGCGCAGCGTCCAGTACTCGACCGGGCGCGTCGAGCCGTCCTTGCGCACGGCATCCGAGCCGTAGCCGCGGTGCACGTAGTCGTTGAGCGTCGCGGTGATCCGGAAGGTGACCGTGTCGTTCAGCTCACCCGCACGATTCGCGACGTCGACCAACTCGACCACGGGGCCGGAGACGATCTCCACGACGTTGACCTCGCCGCGTGACTCGTAGTCGCGCAGCTCGTCGGCCCACTTGCCGTAGAGGACCGGGGAGAGGATCTGCTGCAGAGTGGCGTGGTCGCGGTCCGTCCAGGCACGTTGGGCCGTCACGTACAGCGAGACGGCACGGTGCTCGAGCGCAGCGCGATCGAAGGTCGGATCCGTGTCGGCGATCGCATCGACCCGGGCCCCGACCTGGGCGGCACGCTCGCGCGCCTGCGCGTCCGCGCGGTGCGCCGTACGGTCCGACACCGTGTTCAGACCGCCTGCCCGCCCCGCCTTCCGGCGCCGGGATCTGAGCCACAGGAACAGGAGGACCACGGCCACGATCACCAGCAGGACGAAGAGCCCACCACCGCCGCCTCCGCCGCCGCCTGCGAACCCGAGGCCAAAGCCGTGGCCGAAGCCGATGCCGCCGGTCGACCCGTGGAAGCCACCGCCATGGCTGCTGCCACCGCTGTGGCTGCTGCCGCCATGGAAGCCGTGACTACCTCCCCCACCGCGGGCATACGCGACCGTCGGGCTACTCAGCGCGACGACTCCAGCGACCACGCATATCCACCGACTGGCGCGCACCGGGCTCTCCCCATGAATCAAAGACGTTTTGCGCCAGCCTAGCCGGATCACCTGGGAAGTCCCGGAGAGGTGGGGCCTGCCGACGGCGGGGACGACGGGCCGCCCGGGGCGGGGGGGTCCTGCCTTCGCGCGGCGTCGAGGCGCCGGGGCCGCCCGGCGGGCGGGGCGCCCGGCTGCTTCGGTGTCCCTGCGGTGCTCCCGGCCGGCCGGCACGGTCAGCCACGCCTGCCGGGGGTGGGTGCGAGGCGGCCGAGGGTCTTGATCACGGTGAGCTGCATCTGCTTGTCGCCGGTGACCGCGCTGAGGGCTTCCGCACCCCGTTCGTCGAGTGCGTCGTCCGGTTCCGCCAGGCCCACCCGGATCAGGTCGACGGCGTACTCGCGACACCGGGAGTGGTCGGCTGCGGCACGCACCGCTTGACCGTGGTCGATGCGGCCGGGGTCCTGGGCGCGCAGCAGCGCCGGCGTGGGCAGCGCGCCCAGGACCTGCCCGATCCAGTCCGAGACGGCCTGCCGGGAGCAGCCCCGCTCCAGCTCGGACCCGGCCGCGGCGGCGAGCGCCAGGCGCAGGAGGAGCGACCCGAACCAGGCGGCGGCCTGATCCGGCGGGGTGGCCGTGCCCGCCGGGGGCATCACGGCCCGGTACAGTGCGGCCGAATCATCGGCGTGCGCGGCGGCGGTGACCGCGCTCGCGGCGCCGGCGAGGGTGGCTTGGTCGAAGGTCACGTCGGCATCTCTCCCCATGGATCGCGGCAGACCGTCAACGTACCGTCGCCGCACGGGGAAGCGGGGCGGATTGCCCGTCCTTTCACCCCTGGAGGGCCGGTATCAGGGCGCAGCAGCTTCCGGCGCGCAGCGCAGTTCCTCCCGCACCCGGTCGCGAGTCCGGGCCACGACGGCGGAGCCCGTGAAGGCCCCGGCCACCCTGATCAGCCAGGCCGCCTCCCGGCCGATGTCGGCGGACACCGGGTACGGGACCCACCCCACGTCCTCGCCGGTGGAGAAGCGGTGTCCGGCCCGGGCGGCCTCCAGGGCCGCGGCGATGGTCGCCGCCTCGACCACGGCTGCCCGCTGCGGCGCTCCGGTGTCGTTGGCCCCGGTGAACTCCGTCACCCAGTGCGGAATCCGCGGGTGCAGGTACGGGCGGAGGGCGAGCTGCCCGTCGCGGATCTCGATGACGCGGCGGTAGAGCGCGAACTGGGCTCCGCGAAGGGAGAGTCGGCCGCCACGGTCCGCTTCCCCGGCCGCCACGGCGAACTCGATCTCCGGCAGCACGGCGCGCATCGCCCGCCACAGCGGCGCGAGCCTGCGGTGGTAGTGCCAGGCCCGTACCCTCCCGGCCCAGGTGCCCAGGTGGCCGGCCCAGGCGGTCGCCGTCGCACCGGCGAAGCCGAGGGTGAGGCAGACGGCGGCCGCCACGGCGGACTGGACGGTCTCCGCACCGTTCTCGTGGCCGGTGGTCAGCACGTCCGCCATGTCGTTCAGGTTGTCCGCCGTCCACAGCAGCCCGGCCAACGCAGCACCCACCATCAACTGCAGCCCCAGGCGGAGGGAGCCGCGCGGCAGGTGCCGCGCGCAGCGGGCCATGACCAGCCCGAAGACCGACAGGCACCAGGCACAGTGAACGGTGAACAGCGCGATGTACCCCACCAGGACCAGCCGGCCCGGGCCGCTCGCGCCGAGGTCGTCACCCGCGCGGGTGGTCCCGGCCGCGGTGAAGGCGACGATGCTCACCAGCATCGTGGCGCCGGTGATCAGGACCTGCCTGCGCACGGCGCGCCGAGCGGCGGCGGCCGACCGGGTGGCGCAGGCCAGCATGGCCAGCGCGCCCACCGCGCCGGTCTTCAACTGGTCGCCGATCAGGGTGAGCCAGCTCAGGTCCGGCACCGTCCCGGTCACCGCCGAGGCCGTGGCCGGGGCGGTGACCGTCATCGCCGCGCCCAGCATGACACCGCAGGCGTAGGCGTAGCGGAGCACCGGGTCGGAGCGTCGCCCGCGGTCGATCAGCACCTTCCACAGCGTGCCGAGCACGGCGACGGCACCGGCGAGGTAGCCGGCCACGTCGGCCACCCGGTCACCCACGGCGCGTCCTGCCGGGACGGTTCGGGCGACCGAACAACAGGCTCAACCGCTCGACCTGGTCGGCGAGCTCCCCCACGGCACCGGCCGGCGGACCCGGCCGGCGCAGAACGCGCTGCAGGGCCAGCGAGGCGATCAGCTCGGCCTCCTGTTCCTGACTCTCGGAGTACGCCGACCGGCCGAGCACCCGGCGCACGAGTTCGTCCGACAGTCGGGGGGTCAAGGTCCGGACCGCGGTGGCACCGAGCGGGGAGATGCCCGCGTGGCCGCACAGGAGATGGCCGATCTCGTGCAGCACGATGTGCTGCTGGTGCAGCGCCGTGGTGTTGACGGGGTATCCGATGTAGTCCGCCCGGTCGGTGCCGATCAGGATGCCGCACGGCGAGTGCTCCGGGCCCGAGAGCGGGACCAACTCGATGGGCTTGCCGCGCAGTCCGGCGAGCGACTCGGTCAGTGTCGGGATGTCGAACGGCTCCGGGAGGGGCAGTGATTCCGCGATCCGGCGGCAGCGCCGCCACAGGCCCCGTTCCGCCACGTCATCCGGATGCCCCACGTTCACTCCCCAGGCGTTCGGCCGTCCCGCAGCGGACGATCTTACGGGGCGGAGACCGGGAACCATCATCTCGCTCCTGCGGAGCAAGCTCCTTGCCACACCATCATCACCCAAGCCGGCGTGCCGTCGGAGCGTCATCGTTTGCGAGATCGACGCGCATGACGCCCGGCATCCCGGGTCGGGCCCGTGCAGCCGACCCCGCTCGCCGCCGGTGGTCAGGGCCGGTCGAAGGTGACCCAGACGGTGGGGTCGTCGCCCTTGCCCAGGACGTCGCTGTCGTAGCGGTCGAGGGCGGTGCCGGGCGGGGTGGTGCGGCTGTTCTGGTTCTCGTCGTTGACGGTGACCTTGACACCCTGGGTGGTGCTGACCGCGTAGTTGTTCCGGCCGACCTGCGGGCTGCGGTAGGTGAAGCCGCCCTGGCCCGGGCCCGGCAGGGCGTAGGCCGTGGTGCCGTCGATGCCACCGCGGGTGGTCACCCGCAGCACGGCGGTCCGGCCGGCCGGGATCCGCAGCTCCGGCTGGCGCGCCCAGGTGCCGTCCTTGAGGTCGAGGGCGGACCGGTTGAGCGCGGCGCCGGTGCGGTTGACGAAGCGGACGATCTCCGAGCGGTCGTCCTTCCTCCCGGTGAACGCGGCGACGGTGCTCGGGTCGGTGGCGGGCTTGGGGAGGCCGAGTGCGGCCAGCGCGGCCAGGGTCCCCCGGTCCAGCGGCACCGCCCAGCGGTCGGCGAAGTAGTCGGTCAGGTCGACGCCGGCGATCTGCGAGGCGGTCACCGTGAACCAGCGCATCTGCTGGTCGGTGTCGGCAAGGTTCGGCCGATCGGCCCGCATCCGCCGGTGCAGCTGCGGGTAGAAGGTCGGGCCGAACGCCTTGTCGAGCTGGGCGAACATGTCGAACTGCACCTTGTTCGGCGCGGTGGCGAACCGACGGGCCGACTGCGCGAGGTAGTCCCTGCCCGGGGCCCAGGTGGTCTCGTCGGCCCAGCCGTCGGTGGTGTGCGCGAACTGCCGGTCCGCGGCCATGGAGTAGATGTTGACCGTGACCTCGACCACGTTGTTGGTGTCCTGGTCCTCGCCCCAGGTCCAGCGCTGCTGGTGCTGGTGCCCGAACTCGTGGAAGAGCCCCCAGTCGTTCGCGGCCTCGGTCGCGGAGAAGAGGACGCCGTTGCGGTTGCTGGGCATGGCGATCCGGTAGTACGTCGCGTTGGGGTTCGTGCGGGAGGGGCTCTCGACGGCGAAGAAGCGCAGCGGCGAGCGCGTGTCGCGGGCGCTGGAGCCGTCCAGGCCACAGAGGTCGTCCTCGGCCCGCAGGATCTTCTCGTAGGTGTCCAGCAGGTCGTCCTGGCTCTCGCCCGCGTAGCGAAGGGCCGACTCCTGCATCCCCGCGATGACGACGTGGTCGCCGACCAGCTCGACCGGGCCGGCTGCCGTGGTGGCGCCCAGCATGCCCTGCCACTGGGCGTTGGTGGTGCTCTGCCGGTCGTACTGCGGGATCGGCTGGACGCCCGGGCCGTCGTCCAGCGTCACCGTGACCGCGGACGCGGCCGCGGGCGAGTTCGCGGTGTGGCGCACGTAGAGGATCCCGCCCGCCGGATCGCTGATCGTGTTGTCACCGACCGTCAGCCGGTAGGACCGTGGCGGGGCCTGACTGGCGGTGTAGGTGCCGTAGCCGGTGCGGCTGTACGGGTCCACCAGGGCCCAGGTCCCGACCTGCAGTTCCACGGTCGCGCCCGGCGAGCCGCCGGAGACGGTCACCCGGGCCGGACGGTTCGCGCGCAGGCAGAACCCGGTGGGCTGCACGTCCGCCAGGGCCAGGTCGGTCTGCAGCCGGTCCCGTTCGGCCGCCGAGGTCGGCAGCGCGGGGAAGGTCCGGGTGCGGGACTGCGGGAAGAGCGCGGCGTCCCGCACCACCGGGCAGGCCAGGCCGCCGGGGACCGCCTCGGTGACCACGCTCGCCGTCCCGCCCTGGTAGGCGGTGCCGCCCCGGCGGTAACCGGTGGTGAAGTCGGCCGTGATCCGGGTCCCCACCGGGACCGAGTCCTTGATCCGCACCGTGATGTCCGGCTGCCCGAAGGTGCCGCCCTGCCGCACCCCGTAGGCGCAGACCACGCCGCGCCGGTCGGCGGTGACCGAGCAGGACCGGCCGTCCACCGACACGAAGTCCTCCTGGTCGGGCAGCCGGAACGTCAGCGTGGTGTCCTCGGTCCGGGCGCCGCTGCCGCTCACCTGCACGTTGTAGGTGAGCGCCTCCCCGACGCCGGCCCTGGCCGGGCCGCTCGCGGTGACGGTCACGTCGTTCCCCGTCTGCGCCCGCGCCGGGGAGAGCGGCGCCGCGCCGACCAGCGCCAGCAGGGCCCCGAGCCCGGTGCACACACCCTTCCCGCCCCAACGCCCAAGCCTTGCCAGCACGGCACCCACCTCTCTGTCGTCCACGTCCGCAGCGCGCGGCCCCGGAGCCGCGCTTCGCGACCGGAACCCGCTGCAAGCAGAGGAACCCTCTGTGAGCAGAGAAGCATGATCGGTTACTTTCGGCGACCGATGGCCTTCCTTCGCGGTACCCCGCACCCGGCGCCTCGGCATGGCGGGCCTCACGGGGCTCTGCTCGTTTCTGCGTACTTCTCCATTGAGCGCGCAGAAATGGACTGCTACTGTCCTCCGCAGCCGTGCAGCAGCGCCACGCTCTGCCTCGGCGCATGTCATGCACCGGCCAGCCGCACCCACGCTCCGCCCCCTCACCCCGATGGATGGTGGCATGCATCCCCGCTCCTCCCCCGTGCGCCGCCGGCGTCGCCGCGCCCACCGCACCGCACTCGGCGCCCTGACCTCGGTCCTCGCCGTCCTGTGCGCGTTACTCGGCGGCCAGAGCCCCGCCCGCGCCGCCGCACCGGCCGCCGGCACCCTCGCGCAGAACGGCCAGCGCAGCCTGCACTGGCAGGGCCAGAGCTACACCAACAGCTCGGTGCCGGACCCCGCACACTGCCCCGCCGCAGCCGCCGACCCGCAGAGCAAGGTCTGCGACCACTTCGACCTGACCGTGAACGTCCCGGCCGGCTACTGGCAGGACAACCCGGACGGCGGTGTCCCGGTCTCGCTCAGCTGGGCCAGCCCGAACGACGAGTTCGACCTGTACGTCTACGACAGCTCCGGCCACGAGGTCGCGGAGAACGCGATGGGCGCGATCCCGACCACCGCCGTGATCCCGAACGCCTCTGGCACCTACCACGTCCTGGTCGTGCCGTCCTCGGTCGCCGACTCCTCCTACACGGCGACCGCCTCGATCCCGCAGCCGACCACCGTCGGCAACGCCACCGGGATCTCCCCCGACGGCAACGGCTACCTGATCGACGCCGGCACCGCCAAGGCCCGGGTCGACTTCACCGCCGCCGACGTCTTCCGCCTGCAACTCGCCCCCGACGGCACGTTCACCGATCCGCCGGCCGGCGAGATGATCCCCAGGACCCCGGCGACCATCGGCGGCATCACCGCCCACGACCACGGCGACTACTGGGCGATCAGCTCCGCGGCACTCACCCTGCGCGCCTACAAGAGCCCCCTGCGCTTCGCGCTCTACCGAGCCGACGACCGCACCCTGATCTGGCAGGAGACGCACGGGCTGACCTGGACCGAGGACGCCACCGCGCAGACCCTCGCCCGTGGCGGCGACGAGCAGTTCTACGGCGCGGGTGAGCAGAACGGCAGCTTCTCCCACCGCGACCAGAGCGTCCAGGTGGGCAACGACTACAACTGGAACGAGGGCGGCCACAACAACTCGCAGCCGTTCTACCTCTCCAGCGCCGGCTACGGCGTCTTCCGCAACACCTTCGCGCCGGGCACCTACGACTTCCACGCCCCGGTGCGCACCGCGGAACAGGAACGCCGCTTCGACGGCTACTACTTCTACGGCCCGGACCTGAAGAAGGTCATCGGCGAGTACACCGACCTGGTCGGCAAGCCGTTCATGCCGCCGGTCTACGGCCTGGAGCCGGGCGACTCGGACTGCTACCTGCACAACGCCAACCGCGGCGAACGGCACACCCTGGACGCGCTCAAGGTCGCCGACGGCTACACCGCCAACCAGGACCCGCTCGGCTGGATGCTGGTCAACGACGGCTACGGCTGCGGCTACGAGAACCTGCCGCAGGTCGGCCAGGGCCTGCGCGACCACAACATGCAGCTGGGGCTGTGGACTTCCACCGGCCTGCCGAACCAGGGCGAGGAGGTCAAGGCGGGCGTGCGGGTGCGCAAGCTCGACGTCGGCTGGGTCGGCCCCGGCTACCAGTTCGCACTCGACGGCTGCCAGCAGGCCTACGACGGCATCGAGCAGAACAGCGACGCCCGCGGCTTCGTCTGGCTACCGGTCTCCTGGGCCGGCGCGCAGCGCTGCGGCGTGCTCTGGAGCGGCGACCAGACCGGGACGTACGACTACCTGCGCTGGCAGATCCCCACCTACGCCGGCTCGACGATGTCCGGCATCGCGTACAACACCGGTGACGTGGGCGGGATCTTCGGCAGCGACCCGCAGGTGGAGACCCGCGACCTGGAGTGGAAGACCTTCATCCCGACCATCATGACGATGGACGGCTGGGCGCAGACCGACAAGCAGCCCTGGCGGTTCGGCGCGCCTTACAGCTCGATCAACCAGCGTTACCTGCAACTGAAGGAGCGCCTGCTGCCGTACCTGTACACGCTGGCCGCCCAGGCCCACAGCACCGGCGTCGGTGCCGTGCGCCCGCTGGTGCTGGAGTACCCGGACGACCCCAACACCTGGGGTGACGCGGCCAAGTACGAGTTCCTCTCCGGCAACGACTTCCTGATCGCGCCGGTCTACGACAACTCCGGCACCCGCAACGGCATCTACCTGCCCAAGGGCACCTGGGTGGACTACTGGACGGGGAAGACCTACCAGGGCCCGACCACGCTGAACGGCTACCAGGCGCCGCTCGACACGCTTCCGTTGTTCGTCAGGTCCGGTGCCATCGTGCCGATGTGGCCCAAGGGCACCCTCTCCTGGCAGACCCGGGACACCTCGCGGTTGGACTACGACATCTACGCCCAGGGCCGGTCCGACTACACCCTGTACGAGGACGACGGCACCACCCGGGCGTACCAGCAGGGCGCGAGCGCGACCCAGCAGGTCACCGTCCGCGCGGTCGGGCACGGCCACGGCGCGACCACGGTGACGGTCGGCCCGAGCGTCGGCGACTACGCCGGCAAGCCGGCCGCCCGCGCCTACGACCTCACCGTGCACGTCGGAGCCGGCCCGGCCACCGTGCTGCTGGACCACACCCCGCTGACCGCGTACCCGACGCCGGCCGCACTGGACGCCGCGAGCTCCGGCTGGAGCTACGACCCGGCCACCGGCGTGGTGCACGTCAAGACGCCGCAACAGTCCACCGCCTGCGGCTTCTCGCTGCTGCTCCCCGGGGCGGGCGGCCTGGCGGGCTGACCGTCCAGCGGAACACAGGCGCCGCCGGGGGCTTCCCCGGCGGCGCCGTTCGCTTCCGTTCCGGCAGCCGGCGAACGGCTGAACCGCCGCGCCCGGTCGCCCGTCATCAGTAGTGGGAAGATCCGCAGACGAAAGAGAAACCATGTCGGCGACACCGGCGCAGCACACGGGGCACATATCCCCGTGCCCGCACGACCCCACCCCGGCCGACGGGCCACGGCTCGCCGGGGACGGTCCGCGCCTGCTGACGGATCCGCTCGGCTTCGTGGCCTCCGTGCCGTCCACCGAGGAGATCGTCGCGGTCCGCCTCGGGGCGCGTGAGGTGCACCTGGTCCTCTCCTCGGACCTGGTGGAACAGGTGCTGGTGGACGACGCGTCGATGTTCGAGGCCGGGTGGGTCGGTCAAGGGCCCGGCCCGGCGTCCGGCCACGGGCTGAGCGCCTGCCCCGGGCCGGTCCGCGCGGCTCGACGCCGGGTGATCGAGCCCGCCTTCCACTGGTCCCGGCTCGCCGACCACGCGCGGATCGCCGCCGAGACGGCGGCGGAGGTGGCCGGCTGCTGGAGCGGCGGGGCCGAGCTGGACGTCCCGCGCGAGACGACCCGCCTCGCGCTGGCCGCCATCACCCGCTCACTCGTCGCCGGCCCGGCCGGTGACGAACTGACCGAGGCCATCACCGAAGCCCTGACCGACGCGCTCACCGAGGCCCACGACGGCGCTCTCCCGGCCCTGCCCGACGCGGTCCGTGCGGCCGTCGCCGACACACTCGACCGCCGTCGTGGCTCTGCCGAGGAGCACACCGACGCACTGTCCCTGCTGCTCTCCGCCCAGGACCAGGACGGGGACGGCGACGCAGGCCTGACGGACGACCAGGTCGGCGAGGAACTGATCGCCCTGATCCTGGCCGGCACCGAGGCGCCGGCCGCCCTGCTGGCCTGGACGCTGCACGAGGTGTCGCGCCGGCCCGACATCGAGGACCGGATCCTGGCCGAGATCACCACGCTGCTGGGCGACCGGCCGCCGACCGCCGCCGACTTCACCTCCCTCGGGTACACCAGGCAGGTCGTCGGCGAGGCGCTGCGCAGCTACCCGCAGCCGTTCCTGCTCCGCCGCGCGTCCCGGCCGGTGCTGGTCGGCGGTCGGCGGCTGGTGCCCGGCGACGAGGTCCTGATCAGCCCGTACGCGCTGCACCACGACCCCGACCTGTTCCCCGCGCCGGACCGCTTCGACCCGGACCGGTACGACCGCCCCGCCGCGCGGCGCGCACTCATCCCCTTCGGATCGGACGACCGCGGCTGCGTCGGCGCCGGGTCCGCCTGGCAGGGAATGACCATCGCACTGGTCGTCCTGCTCTCCCGCTGGCGCTTCCGGCCGGTGTCGGACCAGCCGGTGCGGCCGCTGGTCGGCCGCAC
This sequence comes from Kitasatospora sp. LaBMicrA B282, assembly GCF_050325825.1. Lineage (NCBI taxonomy): Bacteria > Bacillati > Actinomycetota > Actinomycetes > Kitasatosporales > Streptomycetaceae > Kitasatospora > Kitasatospora sp. LaBMicrA B282. The sequence goes on along the minus strand of NZ_JBNQTI010000007.1, from coordinate 17,676 downwards.
CGTCCGTCCGGACCGGCTCGTGCTGGCTGTCAACCCACGGTGACACCTGTGGCGGTGGTGGACGTCAGCGTTGATCACGCGCCGACAGCCACCCCGGTGGGGCCTACAGCCAGCGGTCGCACCAGGTGCGGATCCGCCGCAGGGCGTCGAGTTGGTGGGCGCGCTCCTGGAGCCCGTGGCCCTCGCGGGGGTAGACGACGAACTCGTGCTCGACCCCGAAGTGGCGCAGCGCACGGTGGAAGTGGATCGCCTGGCCGAGCGGGACGTTGGTGTCCTCCTCGCCGTGCAGGATCAGCACCGGGGTGCGGATCCCGGAGGCGTAGGAGAGGGGACTGTGCCGGTCGTGGACGTGTGGTCCCGGGCCCTCCCAGCCGGTGCTGCCGCCGAGCGTCGCGTCGAGGATCCCCCAGTCGCCGGTCCCGGCCTGCATGCCCCAGTCGCTGATGCCCGCACCCATCACCGCGGCCTTGAACCGGTCCGTCCGGCCCACCGCCCAGGCCGCCAGGTAGCCCCCGTGGCTCCAGCCGGAGATGCCCAGCCGCTCGGGGTCGGCGACTTTCTGGGCCACCAGCAGGTCGATGCCGCTGAGGACGTCGGTCCACTCGTCGCCGCCGACCGCGCCCGCGGCCACGGCGGCGAACGCGTGGCCGTGCCCCGAGCCGCCTCGGGGGTTGGCCAGGAAGACCGCGTACCCGGCGGTCGCCAGCCACTGGCCGCAGTCGACCACGGTGAGGGCGAATTCGTCGGCGTGGCGGAAGTACGGGCCGCCATGGACCAGGGTGACGAGCGGAAACGGACCGTCGTCCCGAGTCCGGCCGGCGGGCAGGATCAGCAGGCCGTCCAACCGGAGTCCGTCGGAGGCCTGGTAGCTCAGGCGCTCCTGGACACCCCAGCGGATCCTGCGCAGTTCGGGCGCGGCATCGCTCAGCCGGAGCAGTGGCCCGCCGGTGGGTCCGGCGTGGACGTTCTTGGGCTCGTACGCCGTGCTCGCCAGCAGGGCGACGGTCGCCCCGGAGCGGCTCGCGGTGAGTCCGGCGAGCAGGCCGGGGGCGGCGGACACCTGCTGGAACCGCAGGGACTCCGGGTGGAGCCGGTACAGCGCGGTGTCCAGCCCGTCGGCGAACAGCGCCAGCGGGGGCCCGTCCGCGACCTGCACCAGCTCGTTCGGGCAGACCGACATGCCGACGGTGAGGTTGCGGTGCTCGGCGGCCGGGCCGGTCGCCGGCGGGACGGTGTCGAGTACGGCAAGCCCACCAACCAGGTGACCAGGGGTCACGGCCAGGTGGGCCAGGTGCCAGACCCCGTTCTGGTGCCACCAGGCCGGGGACCGCGCCTCGAAGCCGACCGGACCCAGGTCGTGGACGGCTGCCGTGGCAGGGTCGACCAGGTGCAGTTCCGCCGTCGTCACGCCCGGGTCGAGCTCGGGGGTGGACCAGCTCAGCACCGCCAGCGGGCCGCCGTCCGGACGCTGGGCCAGCTCGACCACGTGCCGGTCACCGAGGCCGTCCACGGTGCGCAGGGCGCCGGTCTCCAGGTCGAGCAGGCGCAGCCGAGTGGCGGGCAGGTGCCGGCCCCAGACCTTGGCGTCGTCGCGCTCGGCTTCGCGGCGTTCGTCCTCGGCGGTGGGTTCGTCCTCGGCCAGCAGGGCGACGGTGCGGCCGTCGAGGAGCGGGCAGTGGTCGGAGATGCCGCCGCGCCGGCTGGTCAGGGCCTCGGCCTCGGCGGTGGACTCGCTGCCGTCCAGGCGGATCCGTCGGAGTTGGGCGGTGCCCGGCTCCTCACGGTCGGAGGTGAAGAAGAGGGAGGCCGAGTCCGGCGCCCACTTCGGCGCGAGGTCGCGGGCCGTGCCGTCGGTCAGCCGGCGCGGGGATGTGCTGCCGTCGGCCGCGGCGACCCAGAGGGACCCGTGCGGGCGCCCGTGCCGGCCGCCGTTCGCGACCACGGCGTAGGCGACCAGGCGGCCGTCCGGCGAGATGGCCGGTGCCACGGCGGCGGCGACGTCCACCACCAGTTCGGCGGTGAGCGGGTCGGTCGGTTCGGGAGTCGGCTGCGGTGCGGGGTGCGGCATGCAGACTGCCTTTCGCTCGTCGGTGCGGCAAGCGGCATCCTGTCGCATGATCGGGCCACTGTCAGTCGGATTACCCGAGGCGCGGACGCGGCGGCGCCCACATCCTCACAGTCGTCGCGGGTGGCCGGACCGCTGTGGACTATCCGTTGTGTGCTTCGAATTCGGTCGCCGGCGTCTGTTGGGTGGCCGCCCACGACGCCAGGAGCGCCAAGTTGTCAGCGGTCGGTGTGCCCGCGGGTGCGGTGTAGATGTTGAGGTGCAGGCCGGGTTCGGCGGGCATCTCCAGGTACTCGACGTCCAAGTCGAGCCGGCCCACGATCGGATGGTGCATCCGCTTGCGGCCGGACCGGTGCAGCCGCACGTCCTGGGATGCCCACCGCTGCCGAAACAGCTCACTGCACGTCGACAGTTCGCCGACCAGGGCGATCAGCTCCTCGTCGTGCGGATTGCGGCCGGCTTCCATGCGTAGCTTCGCGGCCGCGTCACGGGCGACTTGGTCGTAGTCGACAAAGAAGTCCCTGGCCGCCTCGGGGTTCAGATAGACGAACCGCGCTGTGTTCGAGGGCCGTCGTGGGTCGGCGAGCACCGGTGAGAACAGCGCGCGAGCGAGTTGATTCGTGGCGAGCATGTCATAGCGGCCGTTACCGATCCAGGCCGGCGCATCGGAGATCGCGTCGAGCACCCGCTGCAGCGTCGAGCGCACCGTCACGGCAGGCCTGCGTCGGCGTGGGCCGCTGTCCGTCCTGGACTGGCGGGCGAGGTGGAACAGGTGGTCCCGCTCGGCCTCGTCGAACTGCAAGGCGGAGGCCAACGCGTCGAGCACGCCGTCGGAGGCACCGGCGAGGCTGCCGCGCTCCATGCGCACGTAGTAGTCGACCGACACCCCCGCCAGTAGCGCCACCTCCTCGCGGCGCAGACCTTTGACCCGGCGGTTGCCGCCGTAAGCGGGCAGGCCCGCCTGCTCGGGTGCGATGCGGGCGCGACGCGAGCTGAGAAACTCCCGGATCTCGGTGCGCAATTGATCCATCGTAACCATCCCCTCACCGTAAGCCCGTCCCGGAGTCTAAGGGGTGCCCGATGCGGTCGTCGCGGTGCCGCCGTCCACCGGGATGACGGTGCCCGTGAGGTAGGACCCGGCCCGGCTGGCGAGAAACACGGCGATACCCGCCATGTCGTCGTCGCGGCCGAGTCGGCGCAGCGGGGTCGCCGCCGCGATCGTGTCGCCGGTGGCATCGAACGTGGACGCCATCATCTGCCCCGGGAACACTCCGGGTGCTACCGCGTTCACCGTGACGTGCTGTGGGCCCAGCTCTCGGGCAAGCACTCTGGTGAGTTGATGGAGTGCCGCTTTGCTGCTGGCGTACGAGTAGTTGGACGACCGGGCGACGTGGATGGCGGCGATACTGCCGAGGTTGATGATCCGCGCGGGATCATCGGCGGTGCCCGCCCTGCGAAGTGCGGGGAGCAGCGCCTGTACCAGCCAGAACGGCGACTTGAGGTTGAGGTCGAGCACTGCGTCCCAGGCCTCGTCCGGGAACGTCGCCAGCGGCTCGCGCCACGTCGCTCCCGCGTTGTTGACAAGGATGTCCAGGCGTTCCGAGTCGACCGTGACCAGGTCGGCGAGGCGCCGGCACTCGTCGTGCCTGGACAGGTCGGCGGGGATCGCTCGAACGTCACCGAATTCGGAGAGGAGCTGCTGTGCCTCCGCGCACGCGTCTGCCTTGCGTGAGCTGATGACCACGCGGGCGCCCGCCTGGAGAAGGCCGCGCGCCATCATCATCCCGATGCCCCTGGTGCCGCCAGTGACAAGGGCGTACTTCCCACTCAGATCGAAAAGCTCTGTGCGAGTGGTGAATTGATTGTCCGTCATCTGTCTTCGTCCCTTCTGTCGTGGAGGAATGCGCCGAAACGGTCGCGCATTCGAGGCAGCTGAATGGAACCGATGAGGTGGCGCTGCCGTGCGTGTCCACGGTGACAGGCGTTCTGGACGTCCGGGAGACCCTGGTGATCCAGGTACTGTGAGGGCCACCCTTGCCTGAGGAGCTTCCACACGCGACGTGTCCCCTTGAAATGACGGGTGTACAGGCCGCTCGGCGGTCCGGGAGGATGCCCTCCATGACAGGCCCCTTCCCGCCGGAGCCCGGCTCGCGCTCCCCCTCGGTGCAGCCACGGACCCGGCTGCGGACACGGCTGCGGACCCGGCTGCGGACCCGGCCGGCCGACGGGGTGGCGCCGCGGCGGTTCGCCACGCTCCTCGCGGGGTGGCGCTCGGGGCGGGGCAGCCTGCCGGCGACCTCGGCCGGGGTCGAGGTGTGCGCTCTGGCGGTGTTCCTGGGCGTGCGCGTGGTCAACGTCGGCCAGCTGCTGATCTCGTTGCCGACCGCGCTGCGGGGCACCACCTCGCTGGCCCTGTTCACGGCCGTCCTCTCGCTCTACCTCGCCGAGTCGGCCGTGCTGGCCGCCCGCACCGTGCGCGCCCGCGGGTACCTGGACGAGCGGCTGGGGTGCGCGGACGTGGCCACCGCCGTCGCCGTCCTGCTGGCCCAGCCCTGGTACGTGGCGCCCCGCGACCTCACCGGCAGCTGGACCGCCTGGGGTTTCGCCTGCACGCTCGGCTCGGCGTGCGGCGCGGCCGTCGTCTTCCGGCGGCGGCGCGGCACCGCCGTCGCGGTCCTCGCCCTGACCGGCGCCTACCTCGCGGGCAGCCTGCCCCGGGCGCTGCCCGGCGCGTGGAGCACGGTGGTCGCCAACGCCTTCTCCTACGCCGGGTTCGCCCTGCTCACCCGCCTGCTCGCGGGCTACCTGCGACGTCTGGCGGCGGCCGCCGAACAGGCCCGGCAGGCCGCGGCGGAGTCCGCGGCCGAAGCCGCCCGCCTCGCCGAGGTCGACCGCCAGCGGACCCTGCTGCACGACAACATCAGTGTGCTCAGCCTGCTCGCCCGCCAGGACCTGCCGCCCGAGTCGGCGGAGCCGCTGCGCCATCAGGCAACGGTCCTGGCCCGCAAGGTCCGTGCGTTCATCGACGACAACGACGGCGCGCCGGCTCGGCCCACCGGTTCGGCAGCCGGCAGCCCGGGCCAGGACGCCGGCGGCCCGCCCCGCGAGCTGGTCGCCGTCGTGCGCTCCGCCGCGGAGGGCTTCTGGGAGCTGCCGGTCACCTTCAACCTGGACCTCGCCCGCGGCATCGCGCTGCCGGGGCCGACGGCCGCGGCCGTCGAGGCGGCGACCGCGACCCTGCTCCACAACGTCCGCCTGCACGCGCAGGCGCAGACCGTCGTCGTCCACGCGGACGCCGACCGGGCCTCGGGCGAGTGGGAGATCACCGTGCGGGACGACGGACGCGGCTTCGACCCGGCGGCCACCGCACTCGGCTTCGGCCTGCGCGTCCAGGTGACGGAGACCCTGGCCCGCCACCGCGTCCGGGTCGAGCTCGACTCGTTCCCGGACGACGGCACCACCATCACACTCCGCGGACCACTGGAGGCACCGGCATGACCACCGAACACCCGGGCGAGCACCCGGGCGACCACCGGACGACCGTGACCCCCGCGCCGCGCGTGGCGGCCGTCGACGACAACACCATCATCCGCGACTCGCTCTGCCCGCTCTTCCCCGGGTGGGAGGTCGTGGGGTGCTTCCGGGACGCCGAGGCGCTGCTCGCCGCCCGGCCGGCGGCGGACGTGGTGATCGTCGACCTGAACCTGGCCGGCACCGGCCCCGCCCCGGTGCTCCAGGGGCCCGCCGCCGTCCGGGCGGTGGTCCGGGCCGGCTACCGAGTGCTGGTCTTCACCAGCGAGGTGCGGCGCACCATCCTGGTCGACTGCCTGACCGCGGGCGCCCAGGGCATCGTGCACAAGGCCGAGCCGCTCGCGGCGCTCGGCGACGCGGTCGAGGCCGTGGCCGCCGGTCAGATCGTGATCACCCAGGAGCTCACCGGGCTGGCCGAACTCGCTGAGCGCCGCAAGCAGTTGCCCAACCTCTCGGGACGGGAGCGCGAGGTCCTGGCCGGGCGCGCCCGGGGCGAGTCCTTCCGCAGCATCGCCCGCCGGCTGAACATCACGCCGCAGACCGCCACCGGCTACATGAACGGCGTCAAGACCAAGTTCGCGGCCTACCTGCGCGACCACTCGCCCGCCGACCTGGAGCACTACCTCGGTCTGGAGCCCGCCGGCCTGACCGACTGGCAGCCGCCGACCACCGGCCCGCGCTGACCTGCACGTCCCCCCGATTTCGCGGGTACCGCCGGTGCCCTCGGCGGCGGCAGACTCGTGGTCGGGCCGGTGGGAACGACCCGCCGGAGCCACCCCGCGGACCATCGGGAGGGACAGCCGTGGCCACCAAGGAGCAGTACGAGGCCGTACTCGTGAAGGCCGAGCACGCCGGGCTCGGTTCGCTCAGCAAGCAGGAGCTGGACCTCCTGATGCGCATCTACCGCGAGACCGGTTCCCGCGGCAACCGCGCCCGTCGGGTCGTCGACGGCAAGTAGCCGGACCGGCAAGAGAGGAGAGATCGGATGGGACTTTTCCGAGGATCCCGAGGGTCGAGCGACGTGAGCCGCACCCGGGGAGCGGGCGAGGTGGGCCGCTTCGAGTCCCCGCACTCGCCGCAGGACACCCTGCAGGTCGTCTACGCGGGCCTGGCGTCGCAGCTCTCCACCGAGGAGTTCCGCGCCACCGCACCCGGCCCGATGGCGACGATCTTCATCAGTCGCCTCAGCCCGGGCGGCATCACCGTCACCGCCGGCAACTCGGTCGAGACGTACTTCGCGTTCCACGTGGACCTCACCCCCACCGCGAACGGCTGTGCGGGGCATGCCTACTACGACCGCCCCGAGCAGCAGATCCGCCGCTGGACGGGCAATGCGATCAAGATCAACGGCGGTGTGCTGATGGCCCTGGAACGCGCCTCCGTCCGCACCACCGGCTGGCACCTGGGGTGAGCCGCCACGCCCCCGGCCGACTGGGTCGGCCGGGGGCCCTGGCGCGGTCGGCCGGAGGACTCAGACCCGCCCGGCGGACGCCGTGGAGCGACGAGCCACCGTCGGCACGGCGGAGCACAGCGTGTTCAGCAGCACCGCCGTCAGCGTGCCAGCGACCACACCGCTGCCGAGGACCGTGCGAACCCAGCCGGGAGCGCCGGAGTACAGGGCGGGTGCCACCACCGGCAGCAGCCCCACCGTCAGCGCCAGGCCGACCACGAGAGCGTCGGGTGAGTCGCCGAGCAGCGTCCGGCCGAGCAGCTCCACGCCCATGACCGTGATCATCGCGTAGACGACCAGCGCAGCGCCGGCGACGACTGCCGCGGGCAGCCCGGCGACCAGCCGCGACAGCGGGGCGCAGAGCCCCGCCGCGATCAGCAAACCCCCGGCGGTGGCGGTCACGTGGCGACTGCGGACGCCGGTGAGCCGGTTGATGCCGATGTTCTCGGAGCTGGTCACCATCGGCGGCGCCCCCAGGATCCCGCTGACCAGCGACACCAGCGCGTCGGCCCGCGCCACCCGCGGGACGTCGCGGGCGAGGTCGGCCCGTTCGCTGACGAGGGCGGTCTGACCGGTGGCCTCGGCCAGCGAGGTGAGGCCGAACAGCAGCAGCGGCAGGGCCGCGGGCAGGTCGAACTCCGGTGTGCCGTAGGGCAGCAGACGCGGGAGCGAGCCGCCGGACGCGGTGGCCGGGGCGAACACGCCGAGCCCGGTGGCGAGCACGACGGCGGTACCGCCGAGCAGCCCGACCAGCACCGCGCACTGCCGCCAGGCGCCCCGCAGCAGCAGGCGCGCGGCCAGGGTGATCCCGACGGTGAGGCCCGCGGCCGCCAGGGCGCCCGGCTGCGCCGCGCCGCCCGGGCCGATCAGCAGCTGCGCGGTGACCCTGACCATGGAGACGCCCACCAGGAGCACGGTCACCCCCGTGACCAGCGGCGGGAAGAGCCGGACCACCCTGCCGTAGCACGGCGTCACCGCGAGCAGCAGCACCGCCGCGAGCAGCACCGAACCGGAGGCGACGGCCGGACCGCGGTCGTGCGCGATCTGCAGGAAGAGTGCGGTCGCGGCCCCGCCGGGCAGCATGACGAAGGGCAGCCGGGCGCCGAAGCTCCACCCGCCGAGCGACTGGAGCACCGAGCCGGCCCCCGACAGCACCAGCACCGCGGCCAGCAGCGAGGCCGTCTGAGCGGTCGTCAGTCGGAGCGCGGACGCCATCAGGAAGGCGGTGGAGACGGGCGTCGCCGCCATCGCGAGGACGTGCTGCAGGGCGAGCGGGACGAGCCGCCGCAGCGGCGGCGGCCCCTCACCGGTGAGCAGCGGGTCCGACGCATCCGGCGCACCCGGGTCGGTGGTCACGGCCGGGCCGCCAGCCACGGGAGCTCCTCGGGGGTGTAACGGTAGGCGCGGAAGACGGCGTTGGGCTCGGCGGGGAACAGCGTGCGGACCTCCGACTCGGCGTAGGCGCCGAAGAGCGGCACCACGTACTCCCAGCACAGGTAGCCGTCCGCGGTCACCTCGAAGAGGCGGCCCGCGGGCGAGTCGGTGACCAGGGTGTTGCCGTTCGCCAGCCGTTGGGCCGAGCCCATGAACGGCGCGAAGAAGGACTCCCGCGCCGGGTCGTGGTACTCCCAGGCGACCGTGCCGTCGGCGCGGTCGATCTCGATCACGCGTGAGTAGGGCACGTCGTGACCGGGCCGGAAGACGCCGTTGTCGAAGACGAGCAGCCGGCCGTCGGCCAGTTCGGTGGGGTGGTGCTGCTGGGAGACGGTGCCGGGCGGGGTGCGCCAGAGGATCTCCCCCGTGGCGCGGCTGATCACCACCACCGCGGAGACGCTGCGCAGGCTCGCCAGCACGTTGCCGTCGGCGAGCGGGGTGACGCTGTTGATCAGCGGCCAGTGCTCGCGGGCGTAGTCCGGGTGGAGCGGGTACTCGGCTCGGTCCAGGTGCTCGGCGGCCCGCCAGTTCCAGCGGGGTCCGCCGTCGGGTCCGACCTCGGTGATGGTGTCGGCCCACACCGTCGTCCCGCCGGCCTCTGAGCCGGGGACACCGCCGAGGACGGTGCCCGCCGCCGCTCCGCGCAGGGGTTCGAGACCGGTGTAGAGGACACCGCCGTCCTCGAGGTGGTGGGCGTCGTGGTGCTGGCGCGGGTCCCGGTGCTCCCAGAGCACCGTGCCGTCCGGCGCGGCCCGGAGCATGACGCCGCCGCGGTACTTGTGCCACATCGGGAAGAGCGCCCGCTGGCCGGGAAGGACGCCGTTGTAGGCGAGTTCGCCGCCGCGCACGATCCGGGCGTGCCGGCCCGGCCGGTAGGGCAAGCGCCAGCGGTGCGCGGTCCGCCCGGCCAGGTCCACCAGGTGCACCTCGCCGCCGCCGGTCAGCGGGGCGAAGAGGGTGAAGCCGGGGAAGGCGGCCGCCGGGTCGAGGGCGATGAGCCCGGTGCCGCGGCGGCGGCGCTGGTTCTGGTCGACGCGAGTCACGCCTCGCTCCTGTCAAAGTTTGTTTGATGCTGTCAAAGTGCTTCGACGATAGGAGCGTCATGTCAAGTCCGTGTTGCAGCCTGTTGCAGCCGTACGAAAGCTGCCTCCCGACTGCATAGGGTGGCCGTCGGGAAGGAGCAGCGATCATGAGCGAAGCAGCTGCGGCAGCCGGCACCGCGAACGGCGACGGGGAGCGCGCCGGGCCGCGTCTGGGCGCCGCGGTCCGGCGCCGGCGCCGGGTCCTCGAGCTGACCCTGGCGGAGGTGGCCCGCCGCACCGGCCTGTCCGTCCCGTTCCTCAGTCAGATCGAGAACGACCGGGCCCGCCCCAGCATGCGTTCGCTGCAGCTCATCGCCGACGGACTGGGCACCACCGCGGTCGACCTGCTGGCCGCCGCCGATGCCGAGGGCCGCCCGGTCGACCTGGTCCGTGCCGAGGACCCCGCGGGTCTGTCCCCGGACGCCGGGGTCCGCCCCCTGGTCCGCGGCCGGCGCCGGCTGCACGCACTGGAGTTCACCGGGGAGCACCGGGCGGACCGCGAGTTCCTGCACCCCGACGACGAGCTGATGTACGTCGTCGACGGGGCCGCGGAGGTCGAGACGGAAGGCCGGATCCACCGGCTCCGGCGCGGCGACACCCTCTACCTGGCCGGCGGGGTCCGCCACCGCTGGCGCAGCACCCGCCCGGACACCCGCCTGCTCGTCGTCGCCGTCTCCGACCACGTCACCGGAGCGCTCCCCGGCGACACCGCCCGGCCGGGCCGGACGGTGTCCTGACGATCGACTCCGTGCCTGACGGTCGACGGCGTCCTGACGGTCGACGGCGTCCTGACGATCGGTCCGGTCGCCGACGGGGACGGCGGGACGCGGACGGTCAGGCCGCCAGCACCTTGGTCTTGGCCTTCTGGTACTCGTCCTCGGTGATGTCGCCGTGGTTCTTCAGCTCGGCGAGCCGGGCCAGGTCCTGGACGTGGCCCGAGGGGCGGTCGCCGGGGGCGGCGGCCTCCTGGACGTACTCGCGGAAGGCCTCCTCCGCCTTGGCCGACCGGGCGGCCTCGCGGGAGCCCATGCCCTTGCCGCGGGCGATCAGGTAGGCCATGACGCCGAGGAAGGGCAGCACGATGAGGAAGACCGACCAGGCGGCCTTGGCCCCGCCGCTGACCTCGTCGTCCCGGAAGAGGTCCGCGAAGACCCGCACCAGCAGGAACAGCCACAGGATCCACAGGAAGACCCACATGGTGGTCAGCAGGATGTTGAGCATCGGGTAGCTGCTCGCGGCAAGATCGATCATGGCGACGACCCTCCAGCTGTCGGGCCTGCCACATGGGCCGCGGCAGGCGTGGGAACCGCTACCGACTCCAGTCTCCGTCCGACGCAACACCGCCGCACCAGCGGCGAGGCCGGGACGGCCGACCGGGAGCGGGCCGCTCCCTCACTTCGTGGCGCGCCGGGCGTTCCTGCGCCTGCGGTACGACACGAACAGACCGGTGACGACACCCACCAGCCAGACCCCGAGCAGGGCCGCCCACAGGGGCATCGTCACCAGCGGGACGATCACCCGGATCCGGACGCTGCCGCGGTTCTCCGCGATGAACACCACGGCGAGGGCCACCAGCACGCCCGGCACGAACCAGCGGCTGCGCCACCAGCCACCGGTGTCCCGGTCGGTCCCGTCCCGGGTCCCGGTGCTGCGCTCGGTCATGGCGGACTCCCTTCCAGCGCTGCATCCCCCCTTCCCACCCGATCCTCCCGCAGGATCGGCTTCCGCGACCGCGAGGACGGCGGGTGGTCGGCCGGTCACTCACCCGTTCGACGGCGGGCGGGCGGCCGCCCGGCCGCGCGGTACGGAGACTGGCAGGCAGGGGCCGCCACCGAGGAGGGCCGAGGACAAGGAGGGCCGCGAATGGCGCAGGGCCCGCCCGCCACGGAGACGGCGCAGCTGGGTGAGCTGCTGCGCGGGCGCTCCTTCCGGATGCTGCTGCTGGTGTCCGCGCTGGCCGGGATCCCCGTGTCGCTGCTCGCCTTCGGGTTCGTCAGTCTGGAGCACTGGCTGCAGCACGGGGTCTGGGAGTGGCTCCCGCACCAGTTGGGCCGGTCCGGTCCGCCGTGGTGGTGGCCGCTGCCCGCGCTGCTGCTCGGCGGGGTGCTGGCGGCGCTGTCCATCAGCCGGCTGCCCGGACGCGGCGGCCACGTCCCGGCCCACGGCCTGGGCCTGCACGCGACGCCTCCCGCGGCGCTGCCCGGCATCGTGCTGGCCGCGTTGGCGAGCCTGCCGCTCGGCGCGGTGCTCGGCCCGGAGGCGCCGCTGATGGCCCTCGGCAGCGGCGTGGCCCTGCTCTGCGTGGCCCGCCGGGACCTGCCCGAGCGGGCCCGCAACGTGCTCGGCGCGGCCGGTGCCGCCGCGGCGATCTCCGTCATCTTCGGTGATCCGCTGGTCGCCGGGGTGCTGCTGATCGAGGCGGCCGGCGTGGGCGGGCCGCAGTTGTCCGTCCTGCTGCTGCCCTGCCTGCTGGCCGGCGGTGTCGGCGCCTTGGTCTTCACCGGTTTCGGCCGGTGGTCCGGCTTCGAGATCGGGGCGCTGAACCTGCCGACCGTCCCGGCGGACCACCCGCCCGCCGTCGGCGACTTCCTGTGGGGCGTCCCGCTCGCCGTGCTGATCGCCTGCTGCGCCGTGCCCGCCGTGCAGCTGGCCGGACGGCTGGCCGACCTGGTCGAGCGGCGGACCGTCCCGGCGACCGTCGCCTGCGCGACCGCGGTCGGCGGCTGCGCCGCCCTGTACGCGCTGACCACCGGCCGCTCCTCGGCGGAGGCCGCGCTGTCCGGCCAGGCCACCCTCGCCCAGCTGGCCGCGACGCCGCACGCCTGGTCGGTCGGCGCGCTCCTCGCGCTGGTGGCCTTCAAGGGGTCGGCCTGGGTCCTGTCCATGGGCAGCCTGCGCGGCGGCCCGATCTTCCCCGCGCTCTTCCTCGGCACAGCGCTGGCGATGGCGCTGATCGGACTGCCCGGCTTCGGCCCGGCCCCGGCCCTCGCCGTGGGTCTGGCGGCCGGCGGGGCGACGGTCCTGCGGCTGCCGCTGTCCGCGATCGTCCTGGCCACGCTGCTGCTCGGCAAGGACGCCGCCGACCAGCTCCCGCTGGTCATCGTCAGCGCCGTCGCCGCCTTCGCCACCGGCGAACTGCTGCGCACACCCGTCGCCCGGGTGGGTCGGAGCGACCGGCGCCGGTAGGCCGCGGTGCGCCCTGGAGCAGCGTCCCGGCCGGGACCAGCTGACCCGGCGGCCGGCTCCCGTAGCCCGCGGCGCTCCCCGGCGCGGGTGCGGGCACCCGGGCCGGCGGCAGATCCTGGAGGGGGAGCGCAGGAACCGTCCTCGTCGAGGAGGCCCTCATGGTGACCGAACCCGCAGCCAGGACCGGTGGGCAGCCGGGGAGAACGCCGCCGGGTGCGCCGCCGACCGCGCCCCCGAGTGCGCAGGAACGGGCCCGGCTCGGCCGGGCCGCCCGGGCCCGGGTGCCCCGGTCGGCCCACGGGGAGTTCGCGCCGGCCGCCGACCGGCCGGACCCGGTGGCGGTGATCGAGGCGCAGTCCGCGCAGCGGGTGACGGAGCTGGTCCCGGTCCGCTACGGCCGGATGAGCGAGTCGCCGTTCCGCTTCTACCGCGGCGCCGCGGCGATCATGGCAACCGATCTGGGTGCGGGACCGAGCACCGGACTGACGGTGCAGCTCTGCGGTGACGCCCACCTGCTCAACTTCCGGCTGCTCGGCTCGCCGGAACGCAACCTGCTGTTCGACATCAACGACTTCGACGAGACCCACCCGGGGCCCTTCGAGTGGGACGTGAAGCGGCTGGCCGCGAGCCTGGTGATCGCCGGCCGGGAGAACGGCCTGCCGGACGCCGAGAGCACTGCCGTCGTCCGGGCCTGCGTGCAGTCCTACCGGGAGGCGATGCGCGCCTTCGCCGAGCTGGGCAACCTGGACGTCTGGTACGCGAAGGCCGACGCGTACCGCTTGCAGGCCGCCGTCGCGGGCCGGCTCGCCAAGAGCACCCGCAAGCGGCTGACCGCCAATCTGGCCCGGGCCCGCGCCCGGGACAGCCTGCAGGCCTTCGAGAAGCTGACCGAGGAGGTGGACGGCCGGCGCCGGATCACCGCCGCACCGCCGCTGATCACACCGCTGGCGACGCTCCTCCCCGACGAGGAGCGGGCCGTCCTGGAGGAGGAACTCCGGGACCTGCTCGACCGCTACGCGCGGACGCTCGCCACCGACCGGCGCCACCTGCTGCGGCAGTACCGCGTGGTGGACATGGCCAGGAAGGTGGTCGGGGTGGGCAGCGTCGGCACCCGATGCTGGATCGCCCTGCTGCTCGGACGCGACGACGGGGACCCGCTCTTCCTCCAGGCGAAGGAGGCCCAGGCCTCCGTCCTGGAGCCGTTCACCGGCGCGTGCGCCTTCGCCAACCAGGGCGAACGGGTGGTCGCCGGACAGCGGCTGATGCAGGCCGCCAGTGACCTCTTCCTGGGCTGGGAGCGAGTCACCGGCCTGGACGGGCGCCAACGCGACTTCTACGTCCGCCAGTTGCGCGACTGGAAGGGGATCGCCCAGCCGGCCCTGATGACCCGGCAGGACCTGACCGAGTTCGGCAGGCTCTGCGGCTGGACGCTCGCCCGGGCGCACGCCAGATCGGGCGACCGGATCGCGATCGCCGGCTACCTGGGACGCGGCGACGCCTTCGACCGTGCGCTGGCCCGCTTCGCCACCAGCTACGCCGACCAGAACGAACACGACCACCAGGCCCTGCTGTCCGCCGTCCGCTCCGGCCGGGTGGCCGCCAGGTCGGACGTCTGAGGCGGAGCCGGGCGACCACCCCGGCACGCAACTGCCGCCACCTCGGAATGACGGAGAATCCCCCCGGAAATTCGATCGATCATCATAAGAGCCGACATTTAAATATCGTCCGCGAACTCTGGTTCCGTGCCCATTCGGCCACTACTCTCGAATTCGAGCCGACCGCCCGCCGCACGCGGCAGTCGGCACCCGATCGGCACGGAAGGAGCATTTCCCGATGACCGACGACTTTCCGGAGGACCCACCGGTCGATCCCACGTCGGGCGTGGACCTGCAGCAGCTGACGGCCGCGGCCGCCCAGCCGGCGGGCCGCCCGCCCGAGCCGGCCAGTACCGCCCAGGACGGCGTCCGCGAGGAGCGCTCCGGCGCCATCTTCACGGCCAGGGAGCCGACGGCGGCGGACCAGCCGAGCACCGGTCCCGCTTTCCGGCGACAGCCGAACGAATCCGACAGCTGAGGGGCGGGCCGCATGCTGCGTTTCCAGAACGGCTACTCCCAGACCATCAACGTCATGATCGAGCGCTACGACGCGGGCTGCCAGCCGACGCCCTGGCACCGCACCGGCTGGTGGGTCATCCAGCCGGGCGGGTCCGCGGTCGCCTACGGCGGAGACCTCGCCGCACTCAACCGGTACTGGTACTGGTACGCCTTCGCCGTGGACAACACCCAGTGGTCCGGACCGTTCCCCGAGAACGTGCCCTATTCCGAATTCGACTGGTGCCCGGACGTCGCCGCCAGCCCGTCGGTCAACATCGGCATGCGTGAGCTGGACGTCAACGGCGCCTCGAGCTGGACGCTGAACCTGGTCCTCTGACGCCCGGCCGCCGCGATGGTGGACCGCCCTCCCCGGGGCGGTCCACCATCGCTTTTCGCCGGCCCGCACCCGACCCCGGCCCGCCCCCGGCTACGCCCACCTGCGGCGCCGACCAGCGCAGCACCCCGCACCGCCCCCGGGCTGATGTAGCTTCATGTTCGTTATCGGCGTTTGATATTGACGCTTGCTGTTGGATTCTGGTTCGCTTTGCTCGCCTGCGCAGGCACCGCTCCACGCACTGGACACCCACCCACCACCGAACCCGGAGTAGGTATGCGCAAGACGTGGGCCATGCTCACCACGACCGCGCTCGCCGCGGCCGCACTGGTCGGGATCCCGATGACGGCCACCCCGGCGGCCGCACTGGGCAACGACCTGGCGCTCACCCCGCCGATGGGCTGGAACGACTGGAACGCCTTCGGCTGCGGCGTCAGCGAACAACTCGTCGAGCAGACCGCCGACAAGATCGTCTCCTCGGGCCTGGCGGCCGCCGGCTACCAGTACGTCAACATCGACGACTGCTGGCTGACGCACAGTCGCGACGCCGCCGGGAACCTCGTCCCGGACCCGACCAAGTTCCCCGACGGCATCAAGGGCGTCGCCGACTACGTGCACGCCAAGGGCCTCAAGCTGGGCATCTACGAGAGCGCCGGCACCCTCACCTGCGCCGGCTACCCGGGCAGCCTCGGCCACGAGAAGCAGGACGCCGCCGCCTTCGCCTCCTGGGGCGTCGACTACCTCAAGTACGACAACTGCTACAACCAGGGCGTCCCCGCGATCCAGCGCTACAGCGCGATGCGCGACGCACTGGCCGCGACCGGGCGACCGATCGTCTACAGCATCTGCAGTTGGGGCACCGACGACGTCGACAGCTGGGGCCCGGGCGTCGGCAACCTCTGGCGCACCACGGGCGACATCGACGCCTCCTACGGTTCCATGTTGGGGAACTTCCACCAGAACGTCCAACTCGCCGGCGGTGCCGGGCCGGACGCCTGGAACGACCCCGACATGCTCGAGGTCGGCAACGGGATGACCCCCACGGAGGACCGCAGCGAGTTCTCGCTGTGGGCGGAGATGGCGGCGCCCCTGGTCTCCGGCACCGACCTGCGCACCGCGAGCGCGGACACCCTGGCGATCTACGGCAACCGCGAGGTGATCGCCGTGGACCAGGACCGCCTCGGCGAGCAGGGCCGGCCGGTCACCCTGACCGGCGGCCTCGACGTGCTGGCCAAGCCGCTGGCCGACGGCAGCGTGGCGGTCACGCTCTTCAACGAGAACGCCGCCCCGGCCACCATCGCCACCACGGCCGCCGCCGTCGGCCTGCCGCACGCGGCCGGCTACCAGCTGCGCGACCTGTGGGCGCACACCACCAGCAGCACCGCGGGAACGATCAGCGCCTACATCCCGGGGCACGCGACCGTGATGTACCGGGTCACGCCCACCTCGGACCCCCGCGCCCTCGCACCGGCGGTCGAACTGGGCACCAGCACGGCGACCTTCACCGCCGGCAGTTCCGCCACACTGCTCTCCACCTTCACCGACAACGGCGTCGAGCCGGTCGACGACGTCCGCCTCGGGCTCACCGTCCCCGCCGGATGGACCGTCACACCGCTGACCCCCACCCGGTTCGGCCACGTCGCCCCCGGCAAGGCGGCCCTCGCCGAGTTCGAGGTCACCGCGCCCGCCACGCTCAGCGCCCCCATCACCCGGGCCACCGTGGGCGGCACCGCCACCTCGCACTGGCACGGCCAGGCGCAGCAGCTCGGCACCGCCGACGCCGTGACCGTCCCCGCCCCGGTGCAGGCACCGTTGCGGACCTTCAGTGACGCCACCGGCCCCGGCGCCGTCTTCGGCCAGCAGGGCGACCGGATCGCGATCGACGGCGCCGGTGACGACCTGTGGGGCAGCACCGACCAGTACAGCGCCGTCTACCGCCCCGGCGCGGAGCACGACGGATCCGTCACCACGGTCGAGGTCACCGCCCAGGCGGCCACCAGCGACTGGGCGAAGGCCGGGATCATGGTGCGCGACGACATCACCGGCGCCGGCAGCTCCCCCGGCTACCTGATCCTCGCCGAGGCCCCGGGCAAGGGCTACGTGATGCAGTGGGATGCCAACGGCGACGGGCAGCTGGACAGCAACAGCGCGCCCGCCAACGAGGGCACCGGCACCGCCGCCTACCCGAGCCTGCTGAAGCTGGTCCGCAACGGCTCGGTCTTCACCGGCTCCTACTCCACCGACGGCAGCACCTGGACCCAGCTCGGCGCCGTGACCCTCCCCGGCGTCACCGCCACCCAGGACGTCGGCCTGTTCACCAGCTCGCACAGCAGCGGCACAGCGGGCGAGGCGGACTTCTCCGCCTTCACCCAGAGCTGACACCACCGTCCCACCCGCACCGCGCGGGGGGGGGGGGGGGGGGGAGTGGGCGCTGCCCGCGACGGCGATGCCGACGGTGCCGAGGGCCAACCCGAGGACGCTCGCCAGTACCGTCACCGGCC
>NZ_JBNQTI010000006.1:0-133841 GCF_050325825.1 Kitasatospora sp. LaBMicrA B282 | reverse complement strand
CCCCGGCGGCCGGCCCCGCACTGACGGTCGGTCAGCCGCCGGCCGCCGCCGCCCCGCCGCGCCCGCAGGTCAGCGCGCCGAGCGCCGCCGTGCCGCCCGGCAGCACCGGACACTTCGTGATGCCCACCGGCGCACCGGTCCAGCTGCCGCCCACGGCACAGCCGCAGCCCGGCCCGCTGGCGGTGCTGCTGATCGGCCCGGCCGGTGCCGGCAAGACCACCGTGGCCCGGCTCTGGGCCGAGCGCCGGGTCGCCCCCACCGCGCACATCAGCCTGGACGACGTGCGCGAATGGGTGCGGTCCGGCTTCGCCAACCCGAAGTCCGGCTGGAACAACGCCTCCGAGGCCCAGTACCGGCTGGCCCGCCGCACCTGCGGCTTCGCCTGCCGGAACTACCTGGCCAACGGAATCTCCTGCATCATCGACGACGCGGTCTTCCCGGACCGCCCGGCGATCGGCCTCGGCGGCTGGAAGCGGCACATCGGCCCCGGGATGATCCCGGTGGTGCTGCTGCCGGGGCTGGACATCGTGCTGGCCCGCAACGCCCGGCGCAGCGGGCAGCGGCGGCTCAGTGACGAGGAGGTGGCGCAGATCCACGGCCGGATGGCCGGCTGGTACAACTCCGGCCTGCCGATCATCGACAACTCGCAGCTCGACGTCACCGCGACCGCCGAGGCCCTGGACCGGATCATCGCCGCCCGACTGGCCGGCCACCCGGTCCGCTGACCCCCTGCCCCTTCCCCGGAGAGTCCCACCATGCCCGAAGGCCACATCCTGCACCGGCTCGCCGCCCAGTACCGGACGGCCTTCGGCGGCCGCCCGGTCGAGGTCGCGAGCCCGCAGGGCCGGTTCGCCGACGGGGCCCGGCTGGTCGACGGGCAGCCGCTGCACGGCGCCGAGGCGGACGGCAAGCACCTCTTCCTGGACTTCGGCGGCCGCTGGCTGCACATCCACCTCGGCCTGTACGGCACCGTCACCTTCGGCGTTGCTCCCGCACCCGCGCCGGTCGGCCTGATCCGGCTGCGCCTGGCCAACGACGAGCAGTACGCCGACCTGCGCGGCCCGACCACCTGCGAGCTGCTCACCCCCGCCGAGAAGGACGCGGTGCACGCCCGGCTCGGCCCCGACCCGCTGCGCACCGACGCCGAGCCGGACCGCGCCTGGCAGCGGATCGCCCGCAGCCGCACGACCGTAGCCGCGCTGCTGATGGACCAGAAGGTGCTGGCCGGCGTCGGCAACGTCTACCGGGCCGAGGTGCTCTTCCGACACGGCATCGCCCCGCACCGCGCCGGGCGCGACCTGCGCGCGCCGGAGTGGGAGCTGATCTGGGGCGACCTGGTCACGCTGATGCGCGAGGGCGCGGCGATCGGCCGGATCGACACGGTGCGCCCGGAACACACCCCCGAGGCCATGGGCCGCCCGCCCCGGGTCGACGACCACGGCGGCGAGGTCTACGTCTACCGCCGAGCCGGCCAGCCCTGCCTGGTCTGCGGCACGGAGGTCAGGACCGAGGCCCACGCAGCCCGCAACCTCTTCTGGTGCCCCCGCTGCCAGGCGGCCTGAGGCTATCCCTGGACTCGCCCCTCGATCACCCGGGTCACCAGCGCGAGCAGTTGCGCCTGCTCGGCCGGGTCGAGGGGGGCGAGCAACTCCTCGTTGGCCTGTCCGAGCAGGGCGGTGAGCCTCGCCAGCAGGTCGGCGCCTGCGGGGGTCAGGACGATCGCGTTCTTCCGGGCGTCCCGCGGGTCCTTCTCGCGCCGGACCAGTTCCCTGGCCTGCAACTCGTTGAGCACCCCGACCAGGTCCTTGGGGTCGATCCGCACCGTCCGGGCCAGTTCGGCCTGGGCGAGCGGGCCGAACTCGGCGACCGCGCAGAGCACCGCGTGGTGGCCCATCCGGCAGTCCAGTTCGGCCAGCCGTTCGGCGACCAGCCGATGGCCGAGTGCGCCGGCCCGGCCGAGCAGCCAGCTGGGCAGGGTCCGCAACGCGCTGAACGGGGTGGTCGGGGCCTCGGTCGGCTCGGACATCGTCGCCTCCGGGAGTCGGGGAGGGGATAGGGGGAGGAGAAAAAGGGGGAGAGAAATCGTTGGTGGCCCCAACGGTTTCTGCTATCGTTGGGACTACCAACGGTACTCGACGGGGGAGGCGCGCGAATGCGCAAGGTCAGGTTTCACCAGTACGGCGGCGCTGAGGTGCTCCAGGTTGACGAGGTCGCCGAGCCGCAGCCCGGGCCCGGTGAGGTGCTGGTCCGCACCGAGGCGGCCGGGGTCAGCCTGATGCTGCTGAAGATGCTGGCCGGGGTCGGTGAGCCGGCGCTGCCCGGTTCGCCCGGCGGCGGGTTCGTCGGGCGGATCACTGCGCTGGGTGATGGGGTGACGGAGTATCAGGTCGGCGACCGGGTCGGTGGGATCGCCGCCGAGGTCTATGCCGAGCAGCTGCTCGCCGTGCCCGCGCTGATCAGCCCGGTGCCCGAGGAGGCGGCCGCCGCCGATGCGCTCGGCGTGGTGCACGGTGGCCTGGTGGCGCTCGCAGCGCTGCGGGTCGGCGGCTTCGCGGCCGGTGAGTCGGTGCTGGTGACCAACGCCGCCGGCGGGGTCGGGCACCTGATCGTGCAGTTGGCCAAGGAGCTCGGTGCGACCCGGGTGGTGGCCGCCGTCTCCAGTCCCGCGAAGGCCGACTTCCTGCGCTCGGTCGGCGCCGACGAGGTGGTCTGCTACCCGGACGCCGACTGGGGCGCCCCGGTCGACCTGGTGCTGGAGGGGGCCGGCGGCGAGGTGCTGCCGAACCGGGCCCTCGGCGCGCTGCGCCCGTTCGGCCGGCTGGTCACCCTGGCCGGGTACGGCGGCACCCTGGACGCCGGTGCGGTGCTCGGCGCCTGCGCCTCGGTGATCGGCATGTCGATGGGACAGCTGTCCCGGCACCGCCCCGAGGTGATCGCCGACGTGCGGGCCGAGCTGTGGCGGCTGCTGGCCGCGGGGCGGCTGCGCCCGGCCTCGGCGGTGTTCCCGCTGGAGCGGGCCGGGGAGGCTGCGGCGCTGCTGGAGTCCCGTGGCGCGCTCGGCAAGGTGGTGCTGGAGGTGCGGTAGGGCTGGTGGTCCGGTGGCCCGGTGGTGATGGTGGACGGCAGTGGTCACAACCGGGCCGTCAGCGCCGGGCCATCGGCGCCAGGTAGAGCTGCACCCGACTCCGGCGCCACCACTCGCCGCTCGCCCGCCGCTCGGCCCGGGTGGTGAACCGGTAGCGGTAGAGCACCGCCCGGACCAGGGTCGGCGGTCGGTCCGGGAACGGGTTGTGCCGCAGCAGCCGCAGCGTCGCCCGGTCGCCCGCCAGCAGCCGCTCCACCAGCGGTCGCAGCCACGGGCGGGCGTAGCTCGGGGAGATCCCGGCGAACCACATCAGCCAGTCCAGGCGCAGGTGGTAGGGCGCGAACTGGCGCGGCCGGCGGCCGAGTTCGCCGGGCTTGCCGCGGAAGCCGTACTCCCGCCAGACGGTCTGCGGCGTCGGGCGCGGGTCGATGGTGCCCTCGAGCACCACCTCGAAGCGGATCCGGTTGATGCTGCCGAACGCCCCGTAGGTGTTCACCAGGTGCAGCCGGTTGAAGGAGTAGTTCATCAGCTGGCCGCGGGAGAGCAGGTTGCGGGCCGGCCAGTAGCTCAACCACACCACCAGCGCGGTGAAGGCCAGCACCAGGACCGCGAACCAGAGCGGCGCCTGCGCGGTGTCCCGGTGCCCGCCCGGCAGCCGCAGCGCGCCGAACGCCAGCGCGATGGTCAGCCAGTTGAGCCAGGCGAAGTTGCCGGAGGCGATCAGCCAGAGCTGGGTGACCACCATCGCGCCGGCCGCCCAGGAGGCGATCGGCTGCGGGGCGAAGAGCAGCACCGGCAGGCCGAGCTGGGCCAGGTGGTTGGCGGCCACCTCGACCCGGTGCAGCGGCATCGGCAGGTGGTGGAAGTACCAGGAGAGCGGGCCGGGCATCGGCTGGGTCTCGTGGTGGTAGCGCAGGCAGGTCAGGTCCCGCCAGCAACGGTCGCCGCGCAGCTTGATCAGCCCGGCGCCGAACTCCACCCGGAACAGCAGCCAGCGGAACAGGTAGAGCACCGGCACCGGCGGCGCCACCTTCGCGTTGCCCAGGAAGACGGCCAGCAGCCCGGCCTCCAGCAGCAGCGACTCCCAGCCGAAGGAGTACCAGGTCTGCCCGACGTTGACGATCGACAGGTAGAGCACCCAGAGCAGCAGCCAGCACAGCATCGAGGCCCAGAGCGGCACCAGGTCCGCCAGCCCGGCGGCCACCGCCGCGGCCAGCGCCGCCCCGCCCCAGGCCACGGCGGCGAAGGCCCGGTCCGAGTAGCCGAACTGGAACAGGCTCGGCGCCTCCCGGAAGCCGCGGTAGCGCAGGTAGCGCGGCACGGGCAGCATTCCGCGCTCGCCGATCAGCGCCTCGAACTGCCGGGCGGCGGCCAGGAAGCCGACCAGGTAGACGCCGGCCAGCAGGCGCAGCAGCACCAGCCGGCTCAGCGAGTACTCGGGCGCCGTGATCCACTCCACCCGCCCATCTGACCACCCCGGCCCGCACCGGGCAGGCCACCGCGCCGAAGCCGTCGCCCCCGCCCGTCGCCGCCCTGCCCGTTGTCCCCGTCCGCCGCCCGTCGCCGTCCCCGCCCGGCCCAGCTCGACGGGCGGGCCCGCCCCGGACTGCCTAGGCTGCCGTATATGTCCGATGCGCACGCGGCCCGCCGTGAGCGGCTGAGCCAGTACTGCAGCGCGGGCGGGGCGGACGCGGCACTGGTCACCAAGCCCGCCAATGTCCGGTACCTCACCGGCTGCGCCCCCTGCGGCGCCACCCTGCTGCTCACCCGGGACCGCGCCCTGCTGGCGCTGCCCGCCGAGCTGCCGCCCGACGACACCGGCGAGCACCCCTACGCCGCCGAGCTGCCGCACCTGGTGGCCGCCCCCGACCAGGACACCGCCGAGGCCGCCGCCGCAGCCGCCACTGGCCTGCGGGTGGCCGACCTCGCGGTGGAGGAGCACGACCTGACCGTCACCCGGCACCGGGCGATCGCCGAGCAGGCGGCCGGGGTGCGGCTGACCGACCTGAACCGGGCCGTGGAGCGGCTGCGGGTGGTCAAGGACGACCAGGAGCTGGCCGAGCTGCGGATCGCCGCCGAGATCGGCGACCAGGCGCTCGGCGAGCTGCTGGAGTCGATCCTGGTCGGTCGCACCGAGCGGCACCTGGCGATGGAGCTGGAGCGCCGGATGATCGACCACGGCGCGGACCGGGCCGGCTTCCCGGTCTCGGTCGGCACCGGCGGCCACTCGGGGCGCAGCGACCACCTGCCCACCGACCGCCGGGTCGAGGAGGGCGACTTCCTGACCGTCTCGCTCGGCGCCCAGTACCGCGGCTACACGGTCTGCGCGACCCGCACCTTCGTGATCGGCGCGGCCCCGGCGCCCTGGCAGGTGGAGCTGCACCGACTGGTCTTCGAGGCCCAGCGGGCCGGGCGGGAGGCGCTGGCCCCAGGGGTGCCGGGCGGCACTCCGGACCTGGTGGCGCGCGAGGTGCTGCGGGCCGGCGGTCACCACGAGGAGCGGCCGCGGCCGTTCGGGCACGGTGTGGGCCTCGAGGTGCGGGAGGCGCCGCAGCTGGGACCCGGCGAGATGGGTAAACTGGACAACCGCGTGCCGGTCACCGTCGGGCCGGGGGTTCACCTCCCGGGCCGGGGCGGGGTCCGGATCGAGGACACGCTCGTGGTCCGTCCGCTCGAAGAGGGCGGTCCCGAGCTGCTCACCATCACCACCAAGGAGCTCCTCGCCCTGTGACCGCCGGCTTCGGTCGACCGGCCCGGCACCACTCGGTTCTTTGACAGCTATATCCAGGAGTAAGTGCGCCCGTGGCTAGTACGAATGATCTCAAGAACGGCATGGTCCTCAAGCTCGACGGCGGCAAGCTCTGGACCGTCGTGGAGTTCCAGCACGTCAAGCCCGGCAAGGGCCCGGCCTTCGTGCGCACCAAGCTCAAGGAGGTCCTGACCGGCAAGGTCGTCGACAAGACCTTCAACGCCGGCGTCAAGGTCGACACCGCGAACGTCGACAAGCGCACCATGCAGTTCTCCTACAAGGACGGGGAGAACTTCGTGTTCATGGACATGGACACCTACGACCAGGTCACCATCGAGCCGGGTGTCGTCGGCGACGCCGCCAAGTACCTGCTCGAGGGCTTCGAGGCCCTGGTCGCGCAGAACGAGGGCAGCCCGCTCTACGTCGAGCTCCCGGCCGCCGTCGAGCTGGTCATCTCCGAGACCGAGCCGGGCGTCCAGGGCGACCGCTCCACCGGTGGCACCAAGCCGGCCACGCTGGAGACCGGTGCCGAGATCCAGGTCCCGCTCTTCATCACCACCGGCGAGAAGGTCAAGGTCGACACCCGCGACGGCAGCTACCTCGGCCGGGTCAAGTAACCGTGGCTTCTGCACGCACCAAGGCGCGCACCCACGCGTTCCAGATCCTCTTCGAAGCCGACGGCCGGGGCGTCGACCCGCTGTCGGTGCTCGCCGGCTGGGTGGCCCGGGGCCGCGAGCCCAAGCCGGACGAGGGTGTGCCGCAGGTGACCGAGTACACCATGCAGCTGGTGGAGGGCTACACCAAGCACGCCCGCCGGATCGACGAGCTGATCTCCACCTACGCGGTCGGCTGGACGCTGGACCGGATGCCGGTGGTGGACCGCAACGTCCTGCGGCTCGGCGCCTACGAGCTGATCTGGGAGGACGGCGTCCCGGACGCGGTCGTCCTGGACGAGGCCGTGGAGATCGCCAAGGAGTTCTCCACGGACGACTCGCCGGCCTTCGTGAACGGCCTGCTGGCCCGCTTCATGGAGCTGAAGGACAGCATCCGCCGCAGCTGAGGCACGGCTCCGGGCGGCCCCCCGACCCGGGGGCACCCCCTTCGAAGACCGTCGGACCTTCCGGTCCGGCGGTCTTCGCGCGTATGTTGTTACTGACCAGTAGCAAGCCAGGAGCTCGCCCGAAGGGTGCCTTTGCCATGACCACAGTGACCGCGATCGACAGCGAGTTCGACCGGGCGATCGCCCTGGCGCCGGACGGTGCGGGCGGGTACCACGGCGAGCTCGGCAGCGGCTGGCAGATCGGTGGCGGGATCAACGGCGGGCTGCTGCTGGCGGTGGCCGCCAACGCGCTGCGCCAGGCGCTGCCCGGCCACCCGGACCCGCTCTCGATCAGCTGCTACTACCTGACCACCTCGCACCCGGGCCCGCTCACGGTGCGCACCGAGATCGTCCGGCGCGGCCGCTCGGTCTCCACCGCGACCGCCTCGCTCTACCAGGAGGACGCCACCGGCACCCCGGTGGAGCGGCTCAGAGTGCTGGCGAGCTACGGAGAGCTGGCCGCCCTCGGCGGCGAGGTGCACACGCTGGCCGAGCCGCCGCAGCTGCCCCCGGTCGAGCAGTGCATCGGCACCGAGCACGCGCCGCGCGAGTTCCTCACCGAGGCCGCCCTGCTGCAGCGGTTCGACCTGCGGCTGGACCCGGCCACGGTGGGCTGGGCGGTCGGGCAGCCGTCCCGCACCGGGCGGATCCAGGGCTGGTTCAAGCTGGCCGACGGCCGCGAGCCGGACCCGCTCGCGCTGCTACTGGTGGCCGACGCGCTGCCGCCGGTCACCTTCGACCTCGGGCTGCCCGGCTGGGCGCCGACCGTGGAGCTGACCGTGCACCTGCGGGCGGTGCCGGCGCCGGGCTGGCTGCGGGTCAGCCACGCCACCCGGAACCTGGCCGGCGGCCACTTCGAGGAGGACTGCGAGATCTGGGACTCCGCCGGCCGCCTGGTCGCGCAGTCGCGCCAGCTGGCCCGCGCGCCCCGCGCGATTGCCTGAGGTCCGCGCGCCCCGCGCGACCGCCTGAGGCCCGGGAGCCGCCGGGCGAGCCCCTGGCCCGGCTCGCGCGCCGGGCGCATCCGGACACGCCGACGGCGCGGTCCCCCGGGACCGCGCCGTGACGTTTCTTCAGTGGCCGGACCGGCCGCTGATCAGCTCGCGTCCTCCTCGCGAACCGCGCGGCGCGCGTCGGAGTTGAGCACACCCCAGCTGATCAGCTGCTCGGTGAGGATGGAGGGCGACTGGTCGTAGATCACGGCCAGGGTGCGCAGGTCGTCCTGGCGGATCGAGAGCACCTTGCCGTTGTAGTCACCCCGCTGGGACTGGATGGTGGCCGCGTAGCGCTGCAGCGGGCCGGCCTTCTCGGACGGGACCTGGGTCAGTCTCTCCAGGTCCAGCACCAGGCGCGGCGGCGGCTCGGCGGCGCCACCCGGGGTGCCGCCGGGCAGCAGCTCCTGCACCGGGACACCGTAGAACTCGGCGAGCTCGGCCAGCCGCTGCACCGTCACAGCGCGGTCGCCACGCTCGTAGGAGCCGACGACGACCGCCTTCCAGCGTCCCTGGGACTTCTCCTCGACGCCGTGCAGGGAGAGACCCTGCTGAGTGCGGATCGCTCGGAGTTTGCCTCCGAGCTGCTTCGCGTAGTCGCTGGACATTGTTCTCCCCGGACGAGAATTCCTTGATCATGTCGGTCACGGGGGAGTGAGGGGTGACCCTGCTTCCCGGGCGTCCTACCGGTGGGTTCGACGGCCGCTCCGTAACTCACTGTGAGGTTACGTAGAGTAAGGTAGCTGCGTCAAGCCGAATGGGGCAGTCGTGCGAATGGTCCGCTACCTCTGCGTGAACACGACACGGCCGACGGCGAGCGTGCGGTGATCGTCCTGCTAGCATGGGCGAGGCGACCGCTGTCACCGGGGAGCCATCCATCAGACATCCTTTAAGGCCCGTCCCGTGAGGCGGGGAAGGAGGTCCGCTTCGGCATGACCACACAGACCGACACACCGCGTCCGCCGCACCAGGTCCTGGACGGCGCTGACATCGCCCGGGTGATCACCCGGATCGCCCACGAGATCGTGGAGCGCGCCAAGGGTGCGGAGGACGTCGTCCTCCTCGGCATCCACACCCGCGGGGTCCACCTCGCCCGCCGGCTGCACGCCAAGCTCACGCAGATCACCGGCCGCGACATCCCGCTGGGCACCCTCGACATCACCATGTACCGGGACGACCTGCGGCTGAAGCCCGCCCGCGCCCTGGAGCACACCGAGATCCCGGCCGACGGCATCGACGGGCGCCTGGTGATCCTGGTCGACGACGTCCTCTTCTCCGGCCGCACCGTGCGCGCCGCGCTGGACGCCCTCGGCGACATCGGCCGCCCCCGCGCCGTGCAGCTCGCCGTCCTGGTCGACCGCGGCCACCGCGAGCTGCCGATCCGTGCCGACTACGTGGGCAAGAACCTGCCCACCTCGCTGCGCGAGGCCGTCCAGGTCAAGCTCGCCGACACCGACGGCCAGGACGCCGTCCTGGTCGGCGACCGCGACTACACCGCCCGCAGCTCGCAGGCCCTGGCCGCCGCCCCCACCCCCTCGGAGTAGCACCCCGTGAAGCGCCACCTCGTCTCCGCCGCCGATCTCAGCCGCGACGACGCGCTGCTGATCCTGGACACCGCCGAGGAGCTGGCCCAGCTCTCCGGTCGGGCCGTCAAGAAGCTCCCCACGCTGCGCGGCCGCACCGTCGTCAACCTCTTCTTCGAGGACTCCACCCGCACCAAGACCTCCTTCGAGGTCGCCGAGAAGCGGCTCTCCGCCGACGTCATCAACTTCGCCGCCAAGGGCTCCTCGGTCTCCAAGGGCGAGAGCCTGAAGGACACCGCGCTCACCCTGCAGGCGATGGGCGCCGACGCCGTGGTGATCCGCCACCACGCCTCCGGCGCACCGGCCCGCCTCGCCCAGTCCGACTGGCTGCACGGCAGCGTGATCAACGCCGGTGACGGCACCCACGAGCACCCCACCCAGGCGCTGCTGGACGCCTTCACCATGCGCCGGCACCTCAACCCCGGCCTCGGTAACGACCTCGCCGGGCGCCGGATCACCATCGTCGGCGACGTGCTGCACAGCCGGGTGGCCCGCTCCAACGCGCTGCTGCTGCAGACCCTGGGCGCCCAGGTCACCTTCGTGGCCCCGCCCACCCTGCTGCCGATCGGCATCGCGAACTGGCCCTGCGAGATCTCCTACGACCTGGACGCCACGCTCGCCAAGAGCGACGCGGTGATGATGCTGCGGGTCCAGCGCGAGCGGATGAACGCCGCCTTCTTCCCCACCGAGCGCGAGTACTCGCGCCGCTACGGGCTGCACGCCGGCCGGCTGGCCAAGTTGCCCGAGCACGCGATCGTGATGCACCCCGGGCCGATGGTCCGCGGCATGGAGATCACCGCCGAGGTGGCCGACTCGCCGCGCTGCACCGCGATCGAGCAGGTGGCCAACGGCGTCTCGATCCGGATGGCCGTCCTGTACCTCCTGCTCGGCGGCGCCACCCTCGCCGACAACCACAGCACCAACCAGAGTGAGGCCGCCCAGTGACCAGTTACCTGATCCGCAACGCCCAGATCCTGGGCGGCCCCGCCCAGGACATCCACCTCGACGGCGGAGTGATCCAGGCGATCGGCACCGGTCTGGCGGTCGAGGCCGACGTCGACATCGACGCGCACGGCCTGATCGTGCTGCCTGGTCTGGTCGACCTGCACACCCACCTGCGCGAGCCGGGCCGGGAGGACGCCGAGACCGTGCTGACCGGCACCCAGGCGGCCGCCAAGGGCGGTTACACCGCGGTGCACGCGATGGCCAACACCTTCCCGGTGGCCGACACCGCCGGCGTGGTGGAGCAGGTCTGGCGGCTCGGCCAGGCCTCCGGCTACTGCGACGTGCAGCCGGTGGGCGCCGTCACCGTCGGCCTGGAGGGCAAGCAGCTCGCCGAGCTCGGTGCGATGCACGACTCCGCGGCCGGCGTGCGGGTCTTCTCCGACGACGGCAAGTGCGTGGACGACGCGGTGATCATGCGGCGCGCGCTGGAGTACGTGAAGGCGTTCGACGGCGTGGTGGCCCAGCACGCCCAGGAGCCGCGGCTGACCGCGGGCGCCCAGATGAACGAGGGCCAGGTCTCCGGCGAGCTCGGCCTGGGCGGCTGGCCGGCGGTGGCCGAGGAGGCGATCATCGCCCGGGACGTGCTGCTGGCCGCGCACGTCGGCTCCCGGCTGCACGTCTGCCACGTCTCCACGGCCGGCTCGGTGGAGATCATCCGCTGGGCCAAGGCCAAGGGCTGGGACGTCACCGCCGAGGTGACCCCGCACCACCTGCTGCTCACCGACGAGCTGGTCCGCAGCTACGACCCGGTCTACAAGGTCAACCCGCCGCTGCGCACCGCCGAGGACGTCAAGGCGCTGCGCGCCGCGCTCGCCGACGGCACCATCGACGCGGTGGCCACCGACCACGCCCCGCACCCGGCGGAGGACAAGGACTGCGAGTGGGCGGCCGCCGCGATGGGCATGGTCGGCCTGGAGACCGCACTCTCCGTGGTGCAGCAGGCGATGGTCGACACCGGCCTGCTGACCTGGGAGGGCGTGGCCGACCGGATGTCGCACCGCCCGGCCCGGATCGGGCGCCTGACCGGCCACGGCCGCCCCGTCTCGGTCGGTGAGCCGGCCAACCTGGTGCTCTTCGACCCCGCGTACCGTGGCACCGTGAACCCCGAGAGCTTCGCCACCCGCAGCCGCAACACCCCGTACCGGGGGCTCGACCTGCCGGGTCGGGTGCACGCCACCTTCCTGCGCGGGACGGCCACCGTGCTGGCCGGCGAGCTGGTCGAGCCGGGCGAGCCCGCGTGAGCGCCCGGCTGACGGGCCCGCAGCTGCTGGCCATGGAACAGGCCAAGGTGCACGACTGGCCGGGCTACCTCGGCTGGACGGTCGGCCTGCTGCTGCTGATCGTGGTCGTCTACTGGCTGATGCGGCAGGGCTGGAACTGGCGCCGCACCCTGCAGTCCGACCTGTCGGCGCTGCCTGCCGTGCCGAGCGAGACCGGCACGCCCATCCTGGAGAGCAGCGGGCGGTACCACGGCAGCACCACCGCCGGGAACTGGCTGGACCGGGTGGTGGCCCACGGCCTGGGCACCCGCAGCCTGGCCGAGCTGACCCTCACCGAGCAGGGCCTGCTGGCCCGCCGCCCCGGTGCCACCGACCTCTGGGTGCCCGCCGAGGCGCTGACCGGCGCCCGGACCGACTCCGGGATCGCCGGCAAGGTGGTCCCCTCGGGGCTGCTGGTGGTCGGCTGGCGGTTGGCCGAGCGGGAACTGGAGTCCGGCTTCCGGCTGGACCACCCGGACGAGCACGCCGCGTGGGTCACGGCGATAGCGCAACTTGCAACACGTACCGCCACGGCGGGTACGACGAGGACGGAAGGCGTAACACCATGACCGCAGTTGCCCCCACCAACCGCTCCTGGCGGGAGCGTGTGCCTGCCGTGCTGGTGCTGGAGGACGGTCGCACCTTCCGCGGACAGGCGTACGGCGCGATCGGCGAGACCTTCGGCGAGGCGGTCTTCAGCACCGGCATGTCCGGCTACCAGGAGACCCTGACCGACCCGTCCTACCACCGCCAGGTGGTGGTCATGACGGCCCCGCAGATCGGCAACACCGGCGTCAACGACGAGGACCCCGAGTCGAAGCGGATCTGGGTCGCCGGCTACGTGGTCCGCGACCCCGCCCGGGTGCCGTCGAACTGGCGCTCGCAGCGCCCGCTCGACGCGGAGCTGGCCGACCAGGGCGTGGTCGGGATCAGCGGCATCGACACCCGCGCGCTCACCCGCCACCTGCGCGAGCGCGGCGCGATGCGGGTCGGCATCTTCTCCGGCCCGGCGCTGGCCGAGCAGTCCGAGCTGCTCGCCCGGGTGCTCCAGGCACCCGAGATGAAGGGCGCCGACCTGTGCGCCGAGGTCGCCACCACCGAGCCCTACGTGGTGCCGGCGGTCGGCACGAAGAAGTTCACCGTGGCCGCCGTGGACCTGGGCATCAAGGCGATGACCCCGCAGCGGATGGCCGAGCGCGGCATCGAGGTGCACGTGCTGCCGGCGAACGCCACCGCCGAGGACATCTACGCGGTGAACCCGGACGGCGTCTTCTTCTCCAACGGCCCGGGCGACCCGGCCACCGCCGACCACCAGGTCGCGGTGCTGCGCGAGGTGCTCGGTCGCAACACCCCGTTCTTCGGGATCTGCTTCGGCAACCAGATCCTGGGCCGCGCGCTCGGCTTCGGCACCTACAAGCTGAAGTACGGTCACCGCGGCATCAACCAGCCGGTGCAGGACCGCACCACCGGCAAGGTCGAGGTCACCGCGCACAACCACGGCTTCGCCGTGGAGGCGCCGATCGACCGGGTGAGCGAGACCCCGTTCGGGCGAGTAGAGGTTTCGCATATCTGCCTGAACGACGATGTCGTCGAAGGCCTGCAGTGCCTGGACACGCCCGCCTTCAGCGTCCAGTACCACCCCGAGGCGGCAGCCGGCCCGCACGACGCGGCCTACCTCTTCGACCGCTTCGTCGACCTGATGGCCGGTTCCCCGGCCCGTACCACCGCAGGGAGCTGACCCGTGCCGAAGCGCACTGACATCAAGTCCGTCCTGGTCATCGGCTCCGGCCCGATCGTGATCGGCCAGGCGGCGGAGTTCGACTACTCCGGCACCCAGGCCTGCCGCGTGCTGCGGTCCGAGGGCCTGCGGGTCGTCCTGGTGAACTCCAACCCGGCGACCATCATGACCGACCCGGAGATCGCCGACGCCACCTACGTGGAGCCGATCACCCCGGACTTCGTCGAGAAGATCATCGCCAAGGAGCGCCCCGACGTGCTCCTGCCCACCCTGGGCGGCCAGACCGCGCTGAACACCGCGATCGCCCTGCACCAGGCCGGCACGCTGGAGAAGTACGGCGTCGAGCTGATCGGCGCCAACGTCGAGGCGATCAACAAGGGCGAGGACCGCGAGCTGTTCAAGCAGGTCGTCGAGGCCGTCAAGGCCAAGATCGGCCACGGCGAGTCGGCCCGCTCGGTGATCTGCCACTCGATGGAGGACGTGCTGGCGGGCGTCGAGACGCTCGGCGGCTACCCGGTGGTGGTCCGCCCCTCCTTCACCATGGGCGGCGCCGGCTCCGGCTTCGCGCACGACGAGGAGGACCTGCGCCGGATCGCCGGCCAGGGCCTGACCCTCTCGCCGACCACCGAGGTGCTCCTGGAGGAGTCCATCCTCGGCTGGAAGGAGTACGAGCTCGAGCTGATGCGCGACAAGAACGACAACGTCGTGGTCGTCTGCTCGATCGAGAACTTCGACCCGATGGGCGTGCACACCGGTGACTCGATCACCGTGGCGCCGGCCATGACCCTCACCGACCGCGAGTACCAGGTGCTGCGCGACATCGGCATCGCGGTGATCCGCGAGGTCGGCGTCGACACCGGTGGCTGCAACATCCAGTTCGCGGTCAACCCGGACGACGGCCGGATCATCGTGATCGAGATGAACCCCCGGGTCTCCCGCTCCTCGGCGCTGGCCTCCAAGGCGACCGGCTTCCCGATCGCCAAGATCGCCGCCAAGCTGGCGGTCGGCTACACCCTGGACGAGATCCCCAACGACATCACCGAGGAGACCCCGGCCTCCTTCGAGCCGACCCTCGACTACGTGGTGGTCAAGGTCCCGCGGTTCGCCTTCGAGAAGTTCCCGAGCGCGGACGCCACGCTGACCACCACCATGAAGTCGGTCGGCGAGGCGATGGCGCTGGGCCGCAACTTCCCCGAGGCGCTGAACAAGGCGCTGCGCTCGCTGGAGAAGAAGGGCTCGCAGTTCTCCTGGGTCGGCGAGCCCGGCGACAAGTCCGAGCTGCTGGAGACGGCGAAGGTCCCGACCGACGGCCGGATCAACACCGTGATGCAGGCGATCCGGGCCGGCGCCACCCCGCAGGAGGTCTTCGACGCGACGAAGATCGACCCGTGGTTCGTCGACCAGCTCTTCCTGATCCACGAGATCGCGGTCGAGCTCGCCGAGACCGCCGAGCTGGACCAGGAGCTGCTCCGGCACGCCAAGCGGCACGGCTTCTCGGACCAGCAGATCGGCGAGATCCGCGGCCTCAAGCCGGACGTGGTCCGCGAGGTGCGGCACGCGCTGGGCATCCGCCCGGTCTTCAAGACGGTCGACACCTGCGCCGCCGAGTTCGCCGCCAAGACCCCGTACTTCTACTCGTCCTACGACGAGGAGAGCGAGGTCGCCCCGCGCACCAAGCCCGCGGTGATCATCCTCGGCTCCGGCCCGAACCGGATCGGCCAGGGCATCGAGTTCGACTACTCCTGCGTGCACGCCTCCTTCGCGCTCGCCGAGGCCGGCTACGAGACCGTCATGGTCAACTGCAACCCGGAGACCGTCTCCACCGACTACGACACCTCCGACCGGCTCTACTTCGAGCCGCTCACCCTGGAGGACGTGCTGGAGATCGTGCACGCCGAGCAGCAGGCCGGCCCGCTGGCCGGCGTCATCGTCCAGCTCGGCGGCCAGACCCCGCTCGGCCTGGCGCAGGCGCTCAAGGAGAACGGCGTGCCGATCGTCGGCACCCAGCCGGAGGCGATCGACCTGGCCGAGGAGCGCGGCGCCTTCGGGCGGGTGCTCCGGGACGCCGGGCTGCCCGCGCCCAAGCACGGCACCGCCTTCTCCTTCGAGGAGGCCAAGGCGATCGCCGACGAGATCGGCTACCCGGTGCTGGCCCGCCCCTCCTACGTGCTCGGCGGGCGCGGCATGGAGATCGTCTACGACGAGGCCAGCCTCGCCTCCTACCTGGAGCGGCACGCCGGCCTGATCTCCGAGCACCCGGTGCTGATCGACCGCTTCCTGGACGACGCGGTGGAGATCGACGTCGACGCGCTCTTCGACGGCACCGAGCTCTACCTCGGCGGCGTGATGGAGCACATCGAGGAGGCCGGCATCCACTCCGGTGACTCGGCCTGCGCGCTGCCCCCGATCACCCTCGGCGGCCACGACGTCAAGCGGCTGCGCGCCTCCACCGAGGCGATCGCCCGCGGCGTCGGGGTGCGCGGTCTGATCAACATCCAGTTCGCGCTCTCCGGGGACATCCTCTACGTGCTGGAGGCCAACCCGCGCGCCTCCCGGACCGTGCCGTTCACCTCCAAGGCGACCGCGGTGCCGCTGGCCAAGGCGGCCGCCCGGATCTCGCTCGGCGCCACCATCGCCGAGCTGCGCGCCGAGGGCCTGCTGCCGGCCGAGGGCGACGGCGGCACGCTGCCGGCCGACTGCCCGATCTCGGTCAAGGAGGCCGTGATGCCGTGGTCGCGCTTCCGCGACGTGCACGGCCGCGGGGTGGACACCGTGCTCGGCCCGGAGATGCGCTCGACCGGCGAGGTCATGGGCATCGACAAGGTCTTCGGCACCTCCTACGCCAAGGCCCAGGCCGGGGCCTACGGCTCGCTGCCGACCAAGGGCAAGGTCTTCGTCTCGGTCGCCAACCGCGACAAGCGCAACCTGGTCTTCCCGGCCCGGGCCCTGGTCGAGCTGGGCTTCGAGGTGCTGGCCACCTCCGGCACCGCCGAGGTGCTGCAGCGCGGCGGGATCCCCTCCACCCTGGTGCGCAAGCACAGCGAGGGCACCGGCCCGAACGGCGAGCGGACCATCGTGCAGCTGATCCACGACGGCGAGGTCGACCTGATCATCAACACCCCCTACGGCACCGGCGGCCGCCTCGACGGCTACGAGATCCGCACCGCCGCGGTGTCCCGCGGCGTGCCGTGCCTGACCACGGTGCAGGCGATGGGCGCGGCGGTGCAGGGCATCGACGCGCTGACCCGCGGCGACGTCGGGGTGATGTCGCTGCAGGAGCACGCGGCGCTGATCAACGCGGCCCGCAAGTAGCAGGATCGTGAGTGGGAGGCACCCGGCGCGGGTGCCTCCCACATCCATGTGAGGAAGGCGCTTCGAGCGTGTACAAGCTGCTGTTCAATCTGGTCTTCCGCAAGATGGACCCCGAGAAGGCGCACCACCTGGCCTTCTTCTGGATCCGGCTGGCCGCCTCGGTACCGGGGCTGCGCCAGTTGGTCGCCCTGGCGCTGGCCCCGCGCGACCCGGCGCTGCGCACCACCGCGCTGGGCCTGGACCTGCCGGGCCCGTTCGGCCTGGGGGCCGGGTTCGACAAGAACGCGGTCGGGATCGACGGCCTGGCGATGCTCGGCTTCGACTACGTGGAGATCGGCACGGTCACCGGCGAGCCGCAGCCCGGCAACCCGGCGCCGCGGCTGTTCCGGCTGGTCGAGGACCGCGCGCTGATCAACCGGATGGGCTTCAACAACCAGGGCTCGGCGCGGATCGCGACCCGGCTGGCGCAGCGTCAGCGCGGTTCGCTCTCCCCGGTGGTGGGCGTCAACATCGGCAAGACCAAGGTGGTCGAGGAGGCCGACGCGGTCGCCGACTACGTCAAGAGCACCGAGCGGCTGGCCGGGCACGCGGACTACCTGGTGGTCAACGTCTCCTCGCCGAACACCCCGGGGCTGCGCAACCTGCAGGCCGTCTCGCACCTGGGCCCGCTGCTGACCGCGGTGCGCGAGGCCGCCGACCGCGCCTGCCCGCACCACGTGCCGCTGCTGGTCAAGATCGCCCCCGACCTGGCCGACGAGGACGTGGACGCGGTCGCCGACCTGGCGCTGGAGCTGGGCCTGGACGGGATCATCGCGACCAACACCACGATCGGCCGCTCCGGGTTGCGCGAGAGCGCCGCCCGGGTCGAGCAGATCGGCATGGGCGGGCTCTCCGGGGCGCCGCTGAAGGAGCGCTCGCTGGAGGTGCTGAAGCGGCTGCGCAAGCGCACCGAGGGTCGCCTGGTGCTGGTCTCGGTGGGCGGCATCGAGACCGCCGAGGACGCCTGGCAGCGGATCCTGGCCGGTGCCGACCTGGTGCAGGGGTACAGCGCCTTCATCTACGAGGGACCGTTCTGGATGCGCCGGGTGCACCGCGGGCTGAGCCTGCGGCTGCGCCGGGCGGGCTTCGCCAGTATCGCCGAGGCGGTGGGCACCGGGGCCTGAGCGGGGCTCCTCCGCCCGGGGCGGGCCCTGGCAGGCCGCCCCGGACTTGGATGATCGTCTGACGAGATGTCATAAATCGGGGCAATGTGACAGCCGGCGGACAGATTTGGGAGAGTTCCGACTGCCAGTGAACGAGAAGCAGCCGTAACCGAGAAGCAGCCGGCGTGGTCGAAAGGGGCCGAACCGTGGCCAACCCCCTGCAGCTGCGGGCCGAGGTGCTCGCCAACCACCCCGAGGGGGCGGTGCACCGCCTGGTGCTGCACGCCCCCGGCGTGCCGCAGCGGGTGCGGCCCGGCCACTTCGCCACCCTCGCGGTCGGCGGCGCGAACTCCGCGCTGCTGCTCCGCCGGCCCTTCTCGATCCACCGGGCCGACCCGGCGGCCGAGACCGTCGAGCTGGTGATCGCCCCGCGCGGGGCCGGCAGCCGGGAGCTGGCCGCCGCCCGGGTCGGCGACCGGCTGGACCTGCTCGCCCCGCTCGGCACCCCCTTCCCGCTGCCGGACGGCCCGGTCAGCGCGCTGCTGGTCGGCGCCGGGCACCGGGCCGCCCCGCTGTTCGCGCTGGGCGCCGAGATCCGGCGCCGCGGCGGGCAGGTCGGCTTCGTCCTCGGGGCCGCCCGGGCGGACGGGCTGTACGGCGTCGAGCAGGCCCAGGCGCTCACCCAGGACGTGCTGGTGCTCACCGAGGACGGCTCGCGCGGCCTGACCGGGCGGGCCGCCGATCCGCTGGGCGAGGCGATCGACGCGATCGACGCCGGCGTGGTCTACGCGGCCGGCCCGACCGCGATGCTGCGCCAGGTCACCGAGACCGCCGTCGAGCGCTCGGTGCGGGTGCACACCGCGGTCGAGGCGGCGATGGCCTGCGGCACCGGGTTCTGCATGAGCTGCGTGCTGCCGGTGATCGGCGCGGACGGCCGCAGCCGGTTCGTCCGGGCCTGCACCGACGGGCCGGTCTTCGACGGCGCCCGGGTGCGCTGGTCGGACATCGGCACCGTGCCGCCCGACCTGGAGGGCGCGGCCGCGATGGGGGTGGGGGCGTGATGGAACCGCAGGACGTCGACCTCAGCGCGCCGCTCGGCCACCTGACCCTGCCCAACCCGATCGGCACCGCCTCCGGCTGCGCCGGCTACGGGCGGGAACTGGCCCGGTTCGTGCCGCTCGCCGAGCTGGGCACCGTCACCACCAAGACGATCATGCCCTACCCGCGGGCCGGCGAGGCCACCCCGCGGATGGCCGAGACCCCCTCCGGGATGCTCAACTCGATCGGCCTGCAGGGCTCCGGGATCGACCGGTTCCTGCGGCTGGAACTGCCCTGGCTGGCCGAGCGCGGCGCCCGGGTGCTGGTCTCGATCGCCGGGCAGCGGCTGGAGGAGTTCATCGAGGTCGCCGCCCGGCTGCACGGGCAGCCCGGGGTGGTCGGCATCGAGCTGAACATCTCCGGCCCCAACCTGGCCGACCGCGGCCTGGTCTTCGCCCGCAACCCCGCCACCTCGTACGACGTGGTGCGCGCGGTGCGCAAGGTCACCGACCCCGAACTGCCGGTCTACGCCAAGCTCTCCCCGGACGTGACCTCGATCACCGAGATCGCCGCCGCCTGCGTGCACGCCGGCGCCGACGGACTGTCCATGATCAACACCGCCGTGGGCATGGCCATCGACCTGGACACGCTGCGCCCCGCCCTGGCGGCCGGCGCCGGCGGGCTCTCCGGGCCGGCGCTGCGCCCGATCGCGCTGCGCTGCGTCTGGGAGGTGCACGCCGCGATGCTGGCCGGCCGGATCCCGCAGGTGCCGATCCTCGGCATGGGCGGCATCAGCACCGGGCGGGACGCGCTGGAGTTCACCCTGGCCGGGGCGAGCGGAGTGGCGGTGGGCACCGCGCTCTTCCACGACCCGGCCGCCCCGCGGCGCATCCTGGCCGAACTCCGGGCCGAACTGGCCGCCCGCGGCTTCGCCAAGTACACCGACGCGGTGGGCTTCGCCCACCGCCCCCACCTGTCCTGACCTGCTCGACTCCTGAACAGGCCCACCTCGTCCGGAAAGGACCTCATGACTCTCGCCCCCTTCGGCGCCCGACTGCACGACGCCATGGCCGAGCGCGGTCAGCTCTGCGTCGGCATCGACCCGCACGCCGCCCTGCTCTCCGCCTGGGGACTCGGCGACGACCTGGCCGGTCTGGAGCGGTTCAGCCGCACCGTGGTCGAGGCGCTGGCCGACCGGGTCGCCGTGCTCAAGCCGCAGGCCGCCTTCTTCGAGCGGTTCGGCAGCAAGGGCGTCGCGGTGCTGGAGACCACCGTGGCCGAGGCCCGCGCGGCCGGTGCGCTGGTGCTGATGGACGCCAAGCGCGGCGACATCGGCTCGACCATGGCCGCCTACGCCGAGGCCTTCCTGCGGCCCGACAGCGCGCTCTTCTCGGACGCCCTGACGGTCAGCCCCTACCTCGGCTTCGGCTCGCTGCGCCCGGCCCTGGACCTGGCCCGCGAGCAGGGCTGCGGCATCTTCGCGCTGGCCCTGACCTCCAACCCGGAGGGCTTCGAGGTGCAGCGCGCCGCCGACGCCGAGGGCGTCAGCGTGGCCCAGCGGGTGCTGCGGCACCTGGCGGCGGAGAACGCCGGCGCCGAGCCGTTGGGCTCCTTCGGCGCGGTGGTCGGCGCGACGCTGGCCGACGCCGGGGTGGACCTGGCGATCAACGGCCCGCTGCTGGCCCCGGGGATCGGCGCGCAGGGGGCCACCATGGCGGACCTGCCGCGGGTCTTCGGTGCGGCGGTGCCGGCCGTGGTGCCGAGCGTGAGTCGCGACGTGCTCAAGCACGGACCCTCCGTGACGGGTCTGCGGGAGGCCGCGCAGCGCTTCGTCGACGATGTGAGGGCTGTCACACTCGCTTGACGAAGGGGGCCCAAACCGGGCCGTTTTCTCCCGAAAAGTCCTGGGCTACCTATGCTGACCAGGACTTTTCGGCTTCTTTTCCTGACGTGGGCGCGCAATGCGGGTAGTGTCCGGCGGTAGGGGTCCAAGGCAGGGAGTTCCTCGTTGCTCTCGCAGGTCAGAGCGGCTAGGTTCCACTGCGGTCCAGTCCGGTTCGGGCTGCGGCAGGCTCCTGGTACGACCAATGTCCTAGCACTTCAATTCCTTCCAGACCCTGAGGTGAACGGCGTGGCTCTTCCGCCCCTTACCCCTGAACAGCGCTCCGCCGCGCTGGCCAAGGCCGCCGAGGCTCGCCGGGAGCGCGCCGAGGTGAAGAACCGGCTCAAGCACTCGGGCGCGTCCCTGCACGAGGTGATCAAGGCCGGCAAGGCCGACAACGAGGTCATCGGCAAGATGAAGGTCTCCGCCCTGCTGGAGAGCCTTCCGGGCGTCGGCAAGGTCCGCGCCAAGCAGATCATGGAGCGCCTGGGGATCAGCGAGAGCCGCCGGGTGCGCGGTCTCGGTACCAACCAGATCGCTTCTCTGGAGCGCGAGTTCGGTCAGAACGCGTCCTGACGCAACACCCTCCGGTTCCCGGACCTGCGGCGTGGTCTCCGGATCGTCCGGGATCCGGGATAATCGGTACATGAGTGAACGTCCGCGGCTGACCGTGCTCTCCGGCCCCTCCGGGGTCGGCAAGAGCACGGTCGTCGCTCATATGAGGCAGCAGCATCCCGAGGTGTGGCTCTCGGTGTCGGCGACCACCCGGCACCCGCGACCCGGCGAGCGGGACGGGGTCCACTACTACTTCGTCGACAACGACGAGTTCGACAAGCTGGTCGCCAACGGCGAACTGCTGGAGTCGGCCGTCTTCGCCGGGAACCGGTACGGCACCCCCCGCAAGGCGGTGGAGGAGCGACTGGAGCGCGGCGAACCCGTGCTGCTGGAGATCGACCTGCAGGGTGCCCGTCAGGTCCGCGAGTCGATGCCCGAGGCGCAGCTGGTCTTCCTGGCCCCGCCGAGCTGGGAGGAGCTGGTCCGCCGGCTCACCGGCCGCGGCACCGAGCCGCAGGAGGTCATCGACCAGCGGCTGGAGGCGGCCCGCACCGAACTGGCCGCGGAGCCCGAGTTCGACACCACGCTGGTGAACACCTCCGTCGAGCAGGTTGCGGCCGAGCTGCTAGCCTTGCTCGGTGTAAACTGATCCGATCTTTCTGATCCGACGAGCCGGCCGGAAACGGCCCGGCCACATCGGGCGGAGAACTGATCAGGAATGTTCCTAGCCACCCTTTCGGAAGGTTTTCGCGTGTCCTCTTCCATGACCGCGCCCGAGGGCATCATCAACCCGCCGATCGACGAGCTGCTCGAGGCCACGGACTCCAAGTACAGCCTGGTGATCTACGCGGCCAAGCGCGCGCGCCAGATCAACGCCTACTACTCGCAGCTCGGCGAGGGTCTGCTGGAGTACGTCGGCCCGCTGGTCGACACCCACGTGCACGAGAAGCCGCTGTCGATCGCGCTGCGCGAGATCAACGCCGGCATGCTGACCGCCGAGGCCGTCGACGCCGCCTGAGGCAGCACGCAGGGCACCTGCACGACCGAGCCCGCCGGGGAGACCCGGCGGGCTTCGTCGTGCCCGGGGTCGGGCCAGCGGGGCCGGGCCAGCGGTGCCGGGTGCTGCCGGGCCCGGGCACCGGGTGCCGGTGTCGGGCCGCCGCGGTCGGCCCGGCTGAGTGGCCGTAAGGTGAACGCGTGACTGAGACGAGCCCCGTGACTGAGACCGGCACCGTGCGGCAGCCCCAGGTGGTCCTCGGTGTGAGCGGCGGGATCGCCGCCTACAAGGCGTGCGAGCTGCTGCGCCGGTTCACCGAGTCCGGGCACGCGGTCACCGTGGTGCCGACCGCGGCCGCGCTGCACTTCGTCGGCGAGGCCACCTGGGCCGCGCTCTCCGGGCGGCCGGCCGCCACCGAGACCTGGGAGCGGGTGCACGAGGTCCCGCACGTGCGGATCGGGCAGCGCGCCGACCTGGTGGTGGTCGCCCCCGCCACCGCGGACCTGCTGGCCAAGGCCGCCCACGGGCTGGCCGACGACCTGCTCACCAACACCCTG
The DNA here is from genome assembly GCF_050325825.1 of Kitasatospora sp. LaBMicrA B282. Classification (NCBI taxonomy): domain Bacteria; kingdom Bacillati; phylum Actinomycetota; class Actinomycetes; order Kitasatosporales; family Streptomycetaceae; genus Kitasatospora; species Kitasatospora sp. LaBMicrA B282. Next base: position 110,848 of record NZ_JBNQTI010000006.1, on the reverse strand, counting down.
CTGACCGCGCGCTGCCCGGTGGTCTTCGCCCCCGCGATGCACACCGAGATGTGGGAGCACGCCGCCACCCAGGAGAACGTCGCCACGCTGCGCCGCCGCGGCGCGATCGTGCTGGAGCCGGCGGTGGGCCGGCTGACCGGCGTGGACACCGGCAAGGGCCGGCTGCCCGAGCCGGAGGCGATCTTCGCCGCCTGCCGCCGGGTGCTGGCCCGCGGCGCGGGGGAGGCCGACCTGGCCGGCCGTCACGTGGTGGTCTCGGCCGGCGGCACCCGCGAGCCGCTGGACCCGGTGCGCTTCCTCGGCAACCGTTCCTCCGGCAAGCAGGGCTACGCGCTGGCCGTCACCGCCGCCGCGCGTGGCGCCCGGGTGACGCTGCTGGCCGCCAACGTGGACCTGCCGGACCCCGCCGGGGTCGACGTGAAGAAGGTCACCACGGCGGTCGAGCTGCGCGAGGCCGCGGTCAAGGCCGCCGCCGACGCGGACGTGGTGGTGATGGCCGCCGCGGTGGCCGACTTCCGCCCGGCCGAGTACGCCGCGGTCAAGATCAAGAAGCAGGACGGGGTGGAGCCGGCCCCGGTCGCCCTGGTGCGCAATCCGGACATCCTGGCCGAGCTCTCCGGCAGCCGGGCGCGACCCGGCCAACTGGTGGTCGGCTTCGCCGCCGAGACCGACCGGGTGCTGGAGAACGGGCGGGCCAAGCTGGCCCGCAAGGGCTGCGACCTGCTGGTGGTGAACCAGGTGGGCGAGGGGCTGGCCTTCGGCCAGGACACCAACGAGGCCGTGGTGCTGGCCACCGACGGTGCGCAGACCCCGATCGCCGCCGGTCCCAAGGAGGACGTGGCCGACGCCATCTGGGACCTGGTCGTTCCCCGGCTCGGGTGACCACGGATCGAGACGATCTGTCCATAAACCCTGCAGGGAGTGTTGAACGGCGATAGCTGACCGTTACACTCCAGGAATCAAGTCTTTCCGGATGCCCCGGCCCGGCCGGAGCGTTCAGTCAGCAGCCGCTGCAACCCCAGGGAGCGCTGTGTCTCGCCGCCTGTTCACCTCGGAGTCCGTGACCGAGGGTCACCCCGACAAGATCGCTGACCAGATCAGCGACACCATCCTCGACGCCCTGCTCAAGGACGACCCGACCTCCCGGGTCGCCGTCGAGACGCTGATCACCACCGGTCTGGTGCACGTGGCCGGCGAGGTCACCACCAAGGCCTACGCGCCGATCGCCCAGCTGGTCCGCGACAAGATCCTCGAGATCGGGTACGACAGCTCGAAGAAGGGCTTCGACGGCGCCTCCTGCGGCGTCTCGGTCTCGATCGGTTCGCAGTCCCCGGACATCGCGCAGGGCGTGGACTTCGCGCACGAGCACCGGGTCGAGGGCGACGAGACGGACGAGCTGGACCGCCAGGGCGCGGGTGACCAGGGCCTGATGTTCGGCTACGCGTGCGACGACACGCCTGAGCTGATGCCGCTGCCGATCACCCTGGCGCACCGGCTCTCCCGCAAGCTGACCGAGGTGCGCAAGAACGGGACCATCCCCTACCTGCGCCCCGACGGCAAGACCCAGGTCACCATCGAGTACGACGGCGACCAGGCCGTGCGCCTGGACACCGTGGTGGTCTCCACCCAGCACGCCAGCGACATCGACCTGGAGTCGCTGCTCGCCCCCGACATCCGCGAGTTCGTCGTGGAGCCGGTGCTGCAGGGCCTGACCATCGACACCTCGAACTACCGCCTGCTGGTCAACCCGACCGGCCGGTTCGAGATCGGTGGCCCGATGGGTGACGCGGGCCTGACCGGCCGCAAGATCATCATCGACACCTACGGCGGCATGGCCCGCCACGGCGGCGGCGCCTTCTCCGGCAAGGACCCGTCCAAGGTCGACCGCTCGGCCGCCTACGCCATGCGCTGGGTCGCCAAGAACATCGTGGCCGCCGGCCTGGCCCGCCGGGCCGAGGTCCAGGTCGCCTACGCGATCGGCAAGGCCGAGCCGGTGGGTCTGTTCGTGGAGACCTTCGGCACCGAGACCGTCCCGGTGCTGAAGATCCAGGAGGCCGTGACCAAGGTCTTCGACCTGCGCCCGGCCGCGATCATCCGCGACCTGGACCTGCTGCGCCCGATCTACGCCCAGACCGCCGCCTACGGCCACTTCGGCCGCGAGCTGCCGGACTTCACCTGGGAGCGGACCGACCGCGCCGACCAGCTGAAGGCGGCCGCGCACGCCTGAGGCGTGACCGGCGCCGGCTGAACCGAGCGACGACCGCGGCGGCGGCGACCCCTCACCTCGAGGTGGTCGCCGCCGCCGCGGTCGGTTGTGGGGTCGCCGCCGCGGTCGGTTGTGGGGGTGGCTGCGTCGTCCGGGCGGGCTGCGCGGTGCGGCGGTGTGCGGCAGCGCTGTGGCGTGCGGCCGTGCGGCGGTGCTGCACCGTGCGGCAGTGCTGCACGGTCCGGGTGTCGGTGGGACGTGGTACGACTGGACTTCACCGCGGGTCCGGCGGGCCGAGGAAAGGCAGATGAGCAGCGAGAACACCCCCGCGGGCGGGCCGCCCGAGCAGCTGGCGCTGATCCGCGAGACGGTGCGCCGGGCCAAGCCGCGCACCTGGCACGGCGCGCACCTGGCCGAGGAGCTGCCGGTGGCCCGGGTGGTGGTCGACAAGGGGCTGCTCCAGCTCGACAAGTTCTTCGACTACGCCGTCCCGGTGGCGATGGCCGAGGACGCCCAGCCCGGGGTCCGGGTCCGGGTCCGGTTCGGCGCCCGGGTCGCCGCCTCCGGCCGCCGGGAGGGCGGCGAGCTGCACGACGGCTTCATCGTCGCCCGGCTGGCCGCCAGCGACTACGCCGGTCCGCTCGCCCCGCTCGCCCAGGTGCTCTCGTCCGAGCAGGTGCTCACCCCGGCGCTGCTGAAGCTCAGCCGCACCATCGCCGACCGGTACGCCGGCAGCCTGGCCGACGTGCTGCAGCTGGCCGTGCCGCCCCGGCACGCCAAGGCCGAGGCCGAGCCCTCGCCCGCGCCGCTGCCGCCGCCGGCCGCACCCGCCCCCGGCAGCTGGCAGCGCTACCCGCACGGCCCCGACTTCCTGACCGCGCTCACCGCCGGCCGGGCCCCGCGCGCCGTCTGGACCGCGCTGCCCGGCCCCGACTGGCCGCGGGAGATCGCCGCCGCGGTCGTCGCCACCCTGGCCGGCGGCCGCGGCGCCCTGGTGGTGCTGCCCGACGGGCGGGCCGTCGCCCGGGTGGACGAGGCGCTCGAGGAACTGCTCGGCGGCCCCGGCCGGCACACCGTGCTCACCGCCGACCTCGGCCCCAAGGAGCGCTACCGCAACTGGCTCGCCGTCAGCCGTGGCGCGGTGCACGCCGTGGTCGGCACCCGGGCCGCGGTCTTCGCCCCGGTGTACGACCTGGGCCTGCTGGTGGTCTGGAACGACGGCGACGGCAGCCACAGCGACCCGCGCGCCCCGCACCCGCACGTGCGCGAGGTGGCGCTGCTGCGCGCCGCCGAGGAGGGCGCGGCGGTGCTGCTCGGCGGGCTCGCCGTCACGGTCGAGGGCGCCCAGCTGCTGCACACCGGCTGGGCCCGGCCGCTGGCCGCCGACCGGGCCGTGGTCCGACAGACCGCGCCCCGGGTGCGCACCGTCGAGGAGCAGGACCAGGCCCGGGACGCCGCCGCACAGGCCGCCCGGCTGCCCAGCGTCGCCTGGCAGACCGCCCGCGAGGCGCTGCGCAGCGGCCCGGTGCTGGTCCAGGTGCCGCGCCGTGGCTACGTCCCGCGGCTGGCCTGCGGACGCTGCCGCACCCCGGCCCGCTGCGAACACTGCGCCGGGCCGCTGCAGGCGGTGGGTGCGGACCAGGCGCTCTGCTGCGCCTGGTGCGGCATCGAGACGGCGGACTGGCACTGCGCCGAGTGCGGGTCGTTCCGGCTGCGGGCCCAGGTGGTCGGCGCCCGGCGGACCGCGGAGGAGCTGGGCAAGGCCTTCCCGGGGGTGACGGTGCGCACCTCGGGGCGGGATGCCGTGCTGGCTTCGGTGCCCGACGAACCGGCGCTGGTGATCTCCACTCCCGGGGCCGAGCCGGTGGCGGCCGGGCCGGGGTACGCGGCCGCGCTGCTGCTGGACGGCTGGGCCCTGCTCGGCCGGCCCGACCTGCGGGCCGGTGAGGAGGCGCTGCGGCTCTGGCTGGCCGCGGCCGCGCTGGTCCGGCCGGCCGAGCAGGGCGGTCTGGTGGTGGTCGTGGCCGAGCCGTCCGCGCGGCCCGTGCAGGCGCTGGTCCGCTGGGACCCGGCCGGGCACGCGGACCTGGAGCTGGCCGAGCGGGCCCAGCTGGGGTTCCCGCCGGTCTCCCGGATGGCGTCGGTCAGCGGTACGCCCACCGCGGTGGCCGACCTGCTGGCGATGACCCGGTTGCCGGCGGAGGCCGACGTGCTCGGCCCGGTCCCGCTGCCGCCGGTGCGCGGCCAGGAACAGGAGCGCGCCCTGCTGCGCGTGCGCCCCGGACAGGGGGGTGCGCTGGCGGCGGCGTTGAAGGCGGCGCAGATCGCCCGGGTGGCGCTGCGGGGGGCGGAGCCGGTCAAGGTGCGGATCGATCCGCTGGACATCGGGTGAGCGGGGGCGAGACCGGGGGGTGAGTGCGTCGGCCAGGGGGTGAGTGCGTCGGCCGGGGTGCGGGTGGCGGCTGCGCTGCCTGGGTGCGGGGTGGCGACCGCTTCGCCCGGGTGCGGGGTGGCGGTCCGGGCCCTCGCGCACCCCGCACCCACCCGGGCGGCGGCGGTCAGCCGCGCAGCGGCACGCCGGAACGGTCCAGGCTGCTCTGGCGGGCCGCCGGTACCGCGCGGGCCAGGGCAGCGGCGGCGGGCTCGGGGGCCGGCACCGGCTCCTCGGCCAGCCGGTCGTCGCGCGGCGTGCTGGGGGAGGGCAGCGTGCCGCCGAGTGCCGGGTTGCCGGCCGCCGCGCCACCTGCGGCGCCGAGCAGCTCGGTGGCCGAGCGGCGCATCCCGTAGCGGCGGTGCACCGCCTGCTTGGTCACCCCGAGGGCGGAGCCCACCGAGTCCCAGGAGAACCCGAGCGCCCGGTCGAACTCCACCGCCGCCGCGACCAGCGTCTCCACGCTCTCGCGCAGCTCCTGGGCGAGCCGCACGGTCGGTGCCGGCGCCCGCCCGTACACCACGAAGCCGCCGGAGCTGCTGGGGCGGCGCGGCCGGTAGACGTTGCCCAACTGGGCGGTGAGGGTGCGCAGGGCGTCGACCTGGCGGCGGACGCGTTCGATGTCCCGCACCAGCAGGTGCAGACTCGCCCGTGCCCGGGTGTCGTGGTTGATCTGCTCGGCCATCGTGCTTTCGGCCACCTTCCGTGCAAAGTGAATTGGGGCCTCGCGCCGGGCCCGGTGGAACTCGCGGGGAAATCCGTGAAACGGCGGAACAGCGGTGGAACGTGCTGAACCGTGAACAACGTCGAACTCGGCGAGCTTGGGTGGGCTCGGTGATCTCGGCGAACGGTGAACGTGAACGTGAACGTGAACGTGAACGGTGAAACAGCGGTGGAACTCGGTGAGCTGCTAATCGCGGTGAAACGTGCGGTCGAGGTGAAACGTGCAGTCGATCCGTACTCGGCCGTCTCGCGGTCAATCTGCTTTGACCAACGCCAAAGCGGGGTCCGGGGTCACGCGTCTCGGCGTGCGGGTTCGATTCGACGACGATCGGCGGTGGTGCGGCGGGCGCCGGGCTGCAGTGGGGGAGCGGTGAAAAGGGCGGCCCGGGCGGGGTGCGGCACCGCATAGACTGACGTGTCGCGCGCCCGAGCAGATCCCTGGGCCCGGCCCGCGGGATCGACCGGACCAAGGCCCGAGAAAGGAGCCGCCGCAGTGGCGATCAAGCCGATCCGGATCTTCGGCGACCCGGTGCTGCGCGCCAAGGCGCAGCCGGTGACCACCTTCGACAAGGAACTGCGCACGCTGGTCCGGGACCTCACCGAGACCATGCTGAACGCCCCCGGTGCCGGCCTCGCCGCTCCCCAACTCGGCATCTCGCTGCGGGTCTTCACCTACCACGTGGACGGTGTGACGGGGCATCTGATCAACCCCGACCTGTCGCTCAGCGAGGAGGAGCAGGAGGGCCCCGAGGGCTGCCTCTCGCTGCCCGGCCTGCGCTTCGACACCCGGCGCGCGCACGGCGTGGTGGCCCGCGGCTTCAACCAGCACGGCGACCCGGTGACCGTCGAGGGCACCCAGCTGCTGGCCCGCTGCATCCAGCACGAGACCGACCACCTGGACGGCATCATCTTCATCGACCGCCTGGACCGCGAGCGCCGCAAGGAAGCGATGCGGGCGATCCGGGAGGCGGAGTGGGGCGAGGGCCCCGCCCCCGTGGTGCGGCTCTCCCCGCACAGCACCTTCGGCGCCGTCGGCTGACGCCGGCCGGCTGACGCCTTCCGGCCCCGCGCCCACGTCTTCGACCCCGTCCTGATCCTGCTGCTCCTGATTCTGCTGCTCGTGAGCCCGATCCTGTTGCTCCTGAGCCTGCTGCTCCTGAGAAAGGGCACGTGCATTGCGTCTCGTCTTCGCCGGAACCCCCGAGGTGGCCGTCCCCGCGCTCGATGCGCTGCTCGCCTCCGAACGGCACGAGGTGGTCGCCGTGGTCACCCGTCCCGACGCCCCCGCCGGGCGCGGTCGCAAGCTGGTCGCCAGCCCGGTCGGGCAGCGTGCGGCGGAGGCCGGGATCGAGGTGCTCAAGCCGGCCAAGCCGAGCGAGCCGGAGTTCCTGGCCCGGCTGGCCGAGCTGGCCCCGGACTGCTGCCCGGTGGTGGCCTACGGCGCGCTGCTGCGCGAGCCGGCCCTGGAGATCCCCCGGCACGGCTGGGTGAACCTGCACTTCTCGCTGCTGCCCGCCTGGCGCGGTGCCGCCCCCGTCCAGCACTCGGTGCTGGCCGGTGACCAGGTGACCGGCGCCTCGACCTTCCGGATCGAGCGCGGCCTGGACTCCGGTCCGGTCTTCGGCGTGATCACCGAGGAGATCCGGCCCACCGACACCAGTGGCGAACTGCTCGACCGCCTCGCCCGCTCCGGTGCCGGCCTGCTGGCCGCCACCATGGACGGCATCGAGGACGGCAGCCTGATCGCCGTGCCCCAGCCGGCCGACGGGATCAGCCTGGCACCCAAGATCAACGTCGAGGACGCCCGGATCGACTGGGCCCACCCGGCGCTGCGGATCGACCGCCTGGTCCGCGGCTGCGCCCCCGCGCCCGGCGCCTGGACCACCTTCCGCGGCGAGCGGCTGAAGCTCGCCGGGCCGGTGCGGCTGCTCCCGGAGGAGTCGGCGCTGGCGCCCGGCGAGCTCGCGGTGAGCAAGAACGCGGTGCGGATCGGCACCGGCAGCCACGAGCTCGAACTCGGCGAGGTGCAGCCGCAGGGCAAGAAGGCGATGCGGGCGGCCGACTGGGCGCGCGGGGTGCGGATCGAGAGCGGCGAGGTGCTCGGCGGCTGAGCGCGTTACCGTGTCCGAGACGTCCGAAGCACTTTGAGGTTCTCCTGATGAGCAACACTCCCGGCCGACGCGGCACCCCCGGCGGGCGCCCGGCCAGTTCCACCCAGTCCGGCAAGCCCGGGAAGTCCGGCGGCGGCGCCCGGGGCGGTAAGCCGGGGCAGTCCGGCGGGCCTGCCCAGTCCGGTGGGTCCACGCAGTCCGGCAAGCCCGCCGGCGCGACCGATGCGGCCGCGCCGGCCGGGAAGCGTCCGCCGCGCCCGCACCGCCGGCCGAAGAAGGACCCCGCCCGTGGGGTCGCCTTCCGCGCACTGCGGGCCGTGGACGAGCGCGACGCCTACGCCAACCTGATCCTGCCCGCGCTGCTGCGCGAGGCCGAGCAGCGCGGCATGGACCGCCGCGACGCGGCGCTCGCCACCGAGCTGGTCTACGGCACGCTGCGCCTGCAGGGCACCTACGACGCGATCATCGCCGCCTGCATCGACCGCCCGCTGCGCGAGGTGGACCCGCCGGTGCTGGACGTGCTCTCGCTGGGCGCGCACCAGCTGCTCGCCACCCGGATCCCGGTGCACGCCGCGGTCTCCGCCACCGTGGAGCTGGCCCGGGCCGAACTCGGCGACGGCCGGGCCAAGTTCGTCAACGCGGTGCTGCGCCGGATCAGCGCCAAGGAGCTGGACGCCTGGATCGCCGAGGTCGCCCCGCCGTACGACGAGGACGCCGAGGACCACCTCTCCGTGGTCCACTCGCACCCGCGCTGGGTGGTCGCCGCGCTCTGGGACGCGCTCGGCCGCTGGCAGCCCGGCTCCGCCGGCCGGGCCGCGATCGAGGAACTGCTGCGGGCCGACAACGAGCGTCCCGAGGTCACCCTGGTGGCCCGCCCCGGGCGGATCGGGGCGGCGGAGCTCGCCACCGAGCTGCCCGACAGCTCGCCCGGCCGCTGGTCCCGCTACGCGGTGCGGCTGGCCGAGGGCGGCGACCCCGGTACGGTGCCCGCGGTGCAGGAGAACCTGGCCGGCGTGCAGGACGAGGGCAGCCAGCTGGTCGCGCTCGCGCTGGCGGCGGCGCCGCTGGAGGGCGGCGACCGGCTCTGGCTGGACGGCTGTGCCGGACCGGGCGGCAAGGCCGCGCTGCTCGGCGCGCTGGCCGCGGAGCGCGGCGCGGCGCTGGTCGCCAGCGAGCGGCAGCAGCACCGGGCCCGTCTGGTGGCCCGCGCCCTGGACGGCAACCCCGGGCCCTACACCGTGATCACCGCCGACGGCACCCGGCCCGCCTGGCGCCCCGGCAGCTTCGACCGGGTGCTGGTGGACGTGCCCTGCTCCGGTCTCGGTGCGCTGCGCCGCCGGCCCGAGGCGCGCTGGCGCCGGCGACCGGAGGACGTGGCCGGCTTCGGCCCGCTCCAGCGCGACCTGCTGCGCTCGGCGCTGGCCGCGGCCCGGGTCGGCGGCGTGGTCGGCTACGCCACCTGCTCCCCGCACCTGGCGGAGACCCGGGCGGTGGTGGAGGACGTGCTGCGCGGGCGGGCCGACGTGGAGTGGATCGACGCCCGCCCGCTGCTCCCGGACCTGCCCGGCCTGGGTGACGGCCCGGACATCCAGCTCTGGCCACACCTGCACGGGACCGACGCGATGTACCTGGCCCTGCTGCGCCGTACGGCGTGAGGGGTTGAGCGGCTGCGCGGCTGATCGGGTGAGCGGTTTCGCGGCTGCGTGACCGGGGGCGCCCGGGGGGTGACCGGGCAGGGGAGCGAGAACGGATGACAGATGACAGATTTCAATATCTGTCATCTGTCATCCGTTGGTCATCGACTGGTCGTGGTGATCGCGTTTCTCGGGGCGGAGCTGCGGGGAGCGTCGCACGCGCCGAGCCGGGCCTGCCCGAACCCGCCTGGTGTGGCAGTGAGTTGGCTCTTCGTCAGGAGGGGGCCGCCGGCCCGGCTATGGTTGCTCCGCATGACCCACACCGAGCTCGAGATCACCGCGGAGCTGGTCCGGGACCTGCTGCGCGACCAGCACCCCGACCTGGCCGGTCGCCCTGTCACGCTCGGCGCACGTGGTTGGGACAACCAGCTGTGGCGGCTCGGCGACGATCTCGCCGTCCGGATGCCCTGGGCGACCGAGTCGGCCGATGCACTGCTGCGCAAGGAGCACGCCTGGCTGCCCTCCCTCGCGCCGCGCCTTCCGCTGCCGGTCCCCGTCCCGCAGCGTCTCGGGGAGCCCTCCGAGCGGTTCCCGCGGCCCTGGATCATCACCACCTGGGTGCCGGGCACCCCCGCCGACCGGGCCCCTGTCACGCGTGGCGCGGATTCAGCCGACAGCCTGGCCGCCTTCCTGACGGTTCTTCACCAGCCCGCCCCGGACGGGGCACCGGTCGGCCGCGGCCGCGGGGGACCACTGGCCGACGCCGCCGAAGGGTTCGCCCGGCAGCTTGTCTCGGCCACCGAACTGGGGCTGGTCCCCGACCCGGACGCCGTCCGCGCGATCTGGGAGGACGCCCTCGCCGCACCCGAGTGGTCGGGCCCGCCGCTCTGGCTCCACGCCGACCTGCACCCGGCCAACATCCTCACCGCGGACGGCACCTTCTGCGGTGTGATCGACTTCGGCGACCTCTGCGCGGGCGATCCGGCCTACGACCTCGCCGCCGCCTGGATCCTGCTGCCGGACGGTGCCGCCGACCGCTTCCACGACGCCTACCGGCCGACCCCGGATGCCGCGACCCTGCGCCGCGCCCGCGGTTGCGCGGTGTCGCGAGCCCTCTCCGGGATCCTCATCGGCGAAGCCGGCGTCCACGGCCGCCCGGGCGGCAAGGCCACGTGGGGCCCGCCGGCCCAAGCCGCACTGCGACGCCTTGTGGCGACGGCCGACCACTGACTTCGCCGGGCACCACGGACCCTCGCTCCCCGAGGTGCTGGGACAACAGTTCGAGGCGCGTCCCGATATGACGCAGCGTCACATCCCCTTGCCGCGAAGGAGCTCCGCCAACGCCCCGACATCGACCGGGCCGCTCGTGTCGATCCGGTGCACGGGCCCTAGAGCCAGCGGTTCGGCGTCCCGGGCCCAGGTGTCCCAGTAGCCCTCGAAACCGCCGGCGCGTTCGGGGTGGACCGGATGCCGGTCCGGTATGCGGTCGGCGAACCGCTGCCAGGCCAGCGCCAACGGCACCTCGCACCAGACTTCCTGCGCCTCCGTCACCCCGGCCCGGCGCAGGCCCGCCGCGACGACCGGTCGCAGTGGGGCGAGCCAGGGGGCCTCCAGTACGGCCGCGCCGCGGGCCTCGGCGAGCAGGGTCCAGAGCGTCTCGCCGGCCGCGGCGCCCAGGTGCTTGCTCCATTCGCGGTCGGAGCAGCCCGGGGGCCTGAGTCGGGTCAGCTGGTCGGCCAGGGTCTCCTTGACCGCGTCCTTGCTGAACAGTGGCAGGCCCAGCTCGGCGGCCAGGGCTCGGGCCAGCGTGGTCTTGCCGGCGCCGGGCAGGCCGTTGACCAGTACGGTGATCACTCGGCCAGGGTAGTGCGACTGCGAGGCGCCGGGCTCAGGGGGTGGCCAGGAGCGTGATCACCTTGTCCAGCAGGCGGTCGAAGGAGGCCGCCGGGTCGGTCGGGCCACTGCCGGCGCCCAGGGTGGCGGCGAGTTGCGGGTAGTCGCCGCTCATCGCGACGCCGGTCAGGTACTCGACCAGCTCGCGCTGCCACTCGGCGGAGCTGCCGGCGGCCGCCCGGGTGGCGTTCTCCCAGTCCGCGAACTGGCAGATGAAGCCGCTCAACATGGCCAGTGCTTCCATCTTCTGACTACCGGTCAGCTCGGCGTCGCGCAGCACGCCGAGGAAGAACTCGGTGTAGAGCAGGCTGTTGGGGCCGAGCGAGGGGCGGGTCCGGATCAGGGTCACCACCCAGGGGTGGCGGCGCAGGATGTCCAGCTGCTGGTGGGCGAGCAGGCGCAGGTCGGCGCGCCAGTCGTCACTCGGCTGCTCGGGGAGCCGGTACTCGCCGCACACGGCGTCCAGCATCAGGTCGAGCAGCTGCTCCTTCTTGGGCACGTAGTTGTACAGCGACATGGTGCCCGCGCCCAGCTCGGCGGCGATCCGCCGCATGGTCACCGCCGCCATCCCCTCGGCGTCCGCGAGTGCCACGGCGGCCTCGGCGATCGAGGCGCGGCTGTGCGCGGGGCGCGGTCCGCGGCCGGTGCGCTCAGGGCGCAGCCAGATGAGCTCTGCGGCGGCGGGGGTGGACTTCTCGGGTGGCACGGGACTGATCAGCTCGCCTTTCTCACGAGCTCGCGATGGCTCGTGAGCTCGCCTCCTCATCCGAGGGGCCAGTTCATCTTAGGACACCGCCCCGCGACACCGTACGACGTACGTAGTACGATGAGCGCAACGTTCTTCTACGTACGCTGTACTTAGAGAGGGAGGGGATCGTCATGTCCCGGGAGCAACTCGCGGTCCGAGCCGAAGGCTTGGTGAAGCGCTACCGGAAGACCCAGGCGCTGGCCGGGCTCGACCTGGCCGTGCCGGCCGGCACCATCTACGGCCTGCTCGGCCCGAACGGTGCCGGCAAGACCACCGCCGTGCGGATCCTGGCCACCCTCGCCGTGCCCGACCAGGGCAACGCCACCGTGGCCGGCTTCGACGTGCGCACCCAGGCCGACCAGGTGCGCCGCAGCATCGGCCTGGCCGGCCAGCACGCCGCCGTCGACGAGGGGATCAGCGGCCGGGAGAACCTGGAGCTGGTCGGGCGGTTCCACCACCTCGGCGGCCGGGAGGCCCGTCGGCGCAGCGCCGAGCTGCTCACCCGGTTCGGGCTCGACGCCGTCGCCGACCGTCTGGTGCGCACCTACTCCGGTGGGCAGCGGCGCCGGCTCGACCTGGTGGCCTGCCTGGTCACCCGCCCCCCGGTGCTCTTCCTGGACGAGCCGACCACCGGACTCGACCCGCGCAGCCGGGGCGAGATCTGGGACGCGGTCCGGGAGTTGACCGGCAGCGGCACCACGGTGCTGCTCACCACCCAGTACCTGGACGAGGCCGACCGGCTGGCCGACCGGGTGCTGGTGATCGGCCAGGGCAGGGCGATCGCCGACGGTCCACCGGACCGGCTCAAGGCCTCGATCGGCGCCCGGGTCGAGGTGGCGGTCGGCAGCGCGGGCGAACTGCCGGACGCGGCCCGGGTGGTGGCCCGGCTCACCGGTGGCGAGCCGGGGACCGACGCCGACCGGCTGCTGGTCTCGGTGGTCTCCCGGCCCGGTCGGGAGATCTCGCTACCGCAGCTGGTGCGGGAGTTGGACCAGGCGGGCGTCGCGGCGCGGGACGTGGCGCTGCGCACGCCGACCCTGGACGACGTCTTCCTCGCGCTGACCGGTGCAGGTGCAGGTGCAGGAGCAGGAGCCGGTGCAGGAGCGCCGGCAGGGCCGGGGGACGGGACAGGGCCGGGGGACGGGGTCGCGGCCGGCACCGGGGCGGAGGTGGCGGCGTGATGGCGGTCTCGACGCCTGGCGCGGTGGGTGCCGTGGGTGCGCCGGACGCCGCGACCCCGGGGGGTGCGGCGGGCCCCGCGCGGTCGGCCGGTGTCCTCCGGGACGCGGTCACCTCGGCCCGCCGGGTCCTGCTGCACTACCGCCACTCGCCGGGGTTGGTGGCGGCCTCGCTCGCGGTACCGGTGATCATGGTGGTGGTCTTCGGGTACGTCTTCGGCAGTGCGATGGCCGTGCCCGGCGGCAACTACCGCGAGTTCCTGCTGCCCGGCCTGTTCGCCATGGTCAGCGTCAACGGGATCACCCCGACGATGGTCGGCGCGGCCCGTGACCTGACCCGCGGGGCGGCCGACCGGATCCGTTCGATGCCGGTCTCCCGGTTCGGGGTGCTGCTCGGCACCGCCCTGGCCGACCTGCTGGTGAGCGCCGTGGTGCTGGCGCTGCTCGCGCTGGTCGGGCTGCTGGCCGGCTGGCGGGTGCACCGCGGACTCGGGTCGGTGCTGGCGGGCTTCGCGCTGCTGCTGCTCTTCCGGTTCGTGATGACCTGGCTCGGCACCTGTCTGGGCCTGGCCGCCGGCCGCGAGGACATCGCCGGACAGTTGGCGGTGCTGACCTTCCCGGTCGCCATGGTGACCAACACCTTCGTGCCGACCGGCGGGATGCCCGGCTGGCTGCGGGCGGTCGCCGAGTGGAACCCGATCAGCGCGGTGGTCGCCGCGGCCCGGCGGCTGTTCGGCAATCCGGCCGGGTCGGGCACGGCCTGGCCGCTGCACCACCCGGTGACCGCCGCCCTGCTCTGGGCCGCGGTGCTGCTGGTGCTCTGCGCACCGCTCGCCGTCCGCAGCTACCAGCGGCACGGGCGGTAGCGGGACGGGCGGTAGCGGCACGGGCGAGAGCGGGACGTCGGGTCGGAGGGCGGGGCGTCCGCCGCGGACTGACGGTCGGTCAGTGATGTACTGGACAAGGCCGGTGGGCACGACGGAGGGTGGATCCCATGGAGTACACCCACCTCGGCCGCACCGGCCTGCGCGTCTCCCGTCTCTGCCTGGGCACGATGAACTTCGGCCCGCACACCGAGGAGCCCGACGCCCACCGGATCATGGACCTGGCACACGATGCGGGCATCAACTTCTTCGACACCGCGAACACCTACGGCCGGAGCGTCGGCAAGGGGCGGACCGAACAGATCATCGGCAGCTGGTTCGCGCAGGGCGGCGGCCGGCGCGAGAAGACCGTCCTGGCCACCAAGCTGTACGGCGAGATGGGCGAGGGCGACTGGCCCAACCAGGGCAAGCTCTCCGCCCTCAACATCCGCCGCGCCGTCGACGCCAGTCTGAAGCGGTTGGGCACCGACTACATCGACCTCTACCAGATGCACCACGTCGACCGGGCCGCGCCCTGGGAGGAGATCTGGCAGGCGATGGAGGTGCTGGTCGCCCAGGGCAAGATCGTCTACGTCGGCTCCAGCAACTTCGCCGGCTGGCACATCGCCCGGGCGCAGGAGGCCGCCCGGGCCCGCAACTTCCTGGGCCTGACCAGCGAGCAGTCGCTCTACAACCTGCTGGAGCGCAGCGTCGAGCTGGAGGTGCTGCCCGCCGCCGAGGCCTACGGGCTCGGCGTGATCCCCTGGTCCCCGCTGCACGGCGGCCTGCTCGGCGGCGTGCTGCGCAAGGAACGCGAGGGCGTGCGCCGACTCACCGGGCGGGCGGCGGAGACCCTGGCCGCCCGGCGCGAGCAGCTCGAGGCCTACGAGGACTTCGCCGCCGAACTCGGCGCGGACCCCGGCGACATCGCGCTGGCCTGGCTGCTCACCCGCCCCGCGGTGACCGCGCCGATCATCGGCCCGCGCACCGCGGAGCAGCTGCACGCGGCCGTTCGGTCGCTGGAACTGACGCTGGACCAGAAGTCGCTGGCCCGGCTGGACGAGCTGTTCCCCGGCCACCAGCCGGCCCCTGAGGACTACGCCTGGTGAGGCGGGTCTGCCGGGGGCGGAGCGGGCCGGCGGAGATTCGGGTCAGCGGCGGTTCGGGCCGGGTCAGCGGAAGTTCGGGTCAGCGGCGGTTCGGGCCGGCGGCGGTTCGGTTCAACCGCGGCGGAGCGCGCCGGCGATCAGCTCTGCGGAGAGCGCGCGAAGCCGGGTGCGCGCCGCCGGCTCGTACGCCTGGGCGTCGGCCCGGGCCTCGCGGGTGCCGTCGTAGTAGCGGCCGCTGAGGGCTCCGGCGGCTCCGGTGACCAGCCGCAGGGTCGCGTCGACGCCCTCCGCCACCGTGCTCAGGGGGGCCACCTCGGCCTCCTGGACCATGGTGGTGGCCATCAGGCTCGCCGGGTGCAGGGCGTTCACCGTGACCGGGCGGCGGTCGGTGGCGGGGTTCGCCGTGGCCAGCCGGTCGGCCAGGTCGAAGGTGGCGATGATCTGGGCCAGCTTGCTGCGGCGGTAGGCGGTGATGCCGTCGTAGGCTCGGGTGGTCTGCGGGTCGGCGAAGTCGAGGGGGTACTGACCGACGGAGGCCACGTTGACGATGCGGGCGGGCTCTACGGGCTCTACGGGCTCTGCGGAGTCCGCGGAGTCTGCTGGGCTCGCTGCGCTCGTGGCGAGGCGGTCGAGCAGGCGCTCGGTGAGCCGGTAGCCGGCCAGGTAGTTCACCGCGAACCGCAGCTCGATGCCGTCGGCCGACTCCTCGCGGCCCGTGCCGGGCGCCCCGAAACCCACGCCGGCGTTGTTGACCAGGACGTCCAGCCGGTCGAAGTCCGCCAGCACGGCATCCGCGAGCCGGTCCACCTGCCGCAGCTCGGCGAGGTCGGCCAGCAGGACGTCGGCGGTGCCGCCGGCCGCGCGTACCTGCTCCTGGACGGCAGCCGCGCGCTCGGCCGACCGCCCGTGCAGGATCAGCCGGACGTCGGGTCCCGCCAGCCGCAGGGCCAGCGCTCGGCCGAGCCCGTCGGTGGCGCCGGTGATGAGGATGGTGCGGGTGGTCGGTTCGGTTGGTGTTGACATACCGTCAGCTCCCAAAGATCGTCCGGAGCTTGCGAGTCTAGTAGCAGCAGTTGACCCGACCACCGGGAGGAAGCGGCGATGGTCACGGAAGCGGGGCAGGCGACGGGTCCGGGGCGGCAGCCGGCGTACGAGGATCCGCAGTTGGCCGCCCGGTACGAGCACGGCAACGAGATGCCCGCGGAGTCGCTGCGCGCTTGGGCCGAGCTGATCGCCGGGTACGCCCCGGAGGAAGCGGCCTCCGCGCCGGGCACCTCGCCCGCGTCCACGGCGGGCGCGCGCATGCCGGGCGTGCTGGAGGTCGGGTCGGGGACCGGGATGTTCTGCACCGCCCTGGCCCGGGCGCTGCCCGCCGCCGAGGTGACCGGGGTCGAACCGTCCGGGCCGATGCGGGCCGAGGCCGAGCGCCATCACGCCCACCCGCGCGTGCGCTACCTCGCCGGGTCGGCGGAACGGCTGCCTGTGCCGGCGGCGGGGTTCGGGCTGGCGCTGCTCTCCCGGGTGGTCCACCACCTGCCCGACCGGCCCGCCGCCGCCCGCGAGCTGGCCCGGGTGCTGCGCCCCGGCGGCCGGCTGGTGATCCGCACCACCGTGCGTGAGCGGCTGGACGCGCCCGTGTACCGGTACTGGCCGCGACTGCTGGAGACCGACGCCGCGCGGTTCCCGAGCGAGCAGGAGATCCTGGCGGACTTCCGGCCGGCGGGTTTCCGGGTGCACCGGGTGCACTCCTTCGCCCAGCCCGTCGCCGCCGACCTGCGGCAGTGGCGGGAGCGGGTGGCCGGGCGGGCCCAGTCGAAGTTCCTGGCACTGAGCGAGGCGGAGTTCGCGGCCGGGCTGGCGCGGGTGGACGCGGAGGTCGCCGGAGCGCGCGGGAGTGAGCCGGTGCTGGAGCGGTACGACGTGATCGTGCTGGAGCGGGTCGGGGGAGTGGGCACGGCCGCCCCCGGGGAGGGGGCAAAATGATGTTCGGGGGATGATGGGGGCAGGCGACCGCCCAGGTGGCCGGCCCGACGAGCGGTGAAGGTTTTGGAAATGGCGCAGATCAACCCCAGCATCCTGTCCGCGGACTTCGCCCGCCTGGCCCAGGAGGCCGAGGCGGTGCGCGGCGCCGACTGGCTGCACGTCGATGTGATGGACAACCACTTCGTGCCCAACCTCACCCTCGGCGTCCCCGTGGTCGAGTCGCTCGCCCGCGCCACCGACACCCCGCTCGACTGCCACCTGATGATCGAGCAGCCGGACCGCTGGGCCCCGCAGTACGTCGAGGCCGGCGCCGGCTCGGTCACCTTCCACGTGGAGGCCGCCGCCGCGCCGGTCAGGCTGGCCCGCGAGATCCGGGCCAAGGGCGCCCGCGCCTCGATGGCGCTCAGGCCCGCCACCCCGATCGAGCCCTACGAGGACCTGCTCCCCGAGCTCGACATGCTGCTGATCATGACCGTGGAGCCCGGTTTCGGCGGCCAGGCCTTCCTCGACATCATGCTGCCCAAGATCCGCCGCACCCGGGAGCTGATCTCCAAGCACGGCCTGGAGCTGTGGCTGCAGGTGGACGGCGGGGTCGCCCCCGACACCATCGAGCGCTGCGCCGAGGCGGGCGCCGACGTGTTCGTCGCGGGCTCGGCGGTCTACGGCGCCGCCGACCCGGCCGAGGCGGTACGCTCCCTGCGCGCCCAGGCGGAGGCGGCCACCGCGGGCGCCGCGTGGGCCTGCGCGCACTGAGCGGTGACGACGGGGAGCGGTGACGACAGGGTGATGGCGGGTTCTGCGGGGCCGGTGGGCGAGTTCGGCCCGGCCGAGGGCTACGGAGCAGTGGACGGCTACCCGGCCGGCGGCGGGTTCGGTCCCGCGCTCGACTACGCCGGGTATCCGCCCGCGCCGCCCACTCTCTCTGCCGCCCCTGCTGCTCCTGCCGTCGCACGCTGGCGGCGCGGGCTGGCCTGGCTGGTCGACTTCGCGCTGGTCCTCGGGCTGGCGGTGCTGCTCGGCGTGCTGACCTTCCACCGGATCGCCGCGCTGCTGGTCAGCATCCCCGGGCTGGCGGGGGAGAGCGCCTGGCAGCTGCTCCAGTCGCACGGCAACCTGGTCCGGGCGGGTGAGGGCGTGGGCCGGCACCTCTGGCAGTCGGCGGTCTCCGACGTCCGGCAGGCCTTCCTCGCCCTGGTGCTGCTCACCTTCCTGTACCAGTTCGCGGCGCTGCTGCTGGCCCGCGGCCGGACCCTGGGCAAGGCGCTGCTCGGCCTGCGGGTCGGGACGCTGCCCGCCCCCGACGGTCGGTCGGCCGGCCTACGGCGCGGGCAGGCCGCGATCCGCGGGGCGGTGACCGCGATCGCCGACATCGGCCTCTTCGCGACGGCCTGCTGCCTGCTGGTCGGCGGCTCCTTCCTGCTCGCCGCGGTGTGCTGGGCGATCGCCGTGGCGGTCTTCTGGTGCAACGCGGTCCCCGCACTGCTGGGCGGTCGCCGCTCGCTGGCCGACCGCTTCGCGGGCACCCGGGTGGCGCCCGTCGCCCTGCCGGACCGATTCACCCGCGGCCGCGCCACGCCCTGAGCACCCGTCAGGCCGCTACGGTGGCCTGGTGAGCAACCTCGACCGCACGCCCACCGCCACCCTGTGCGGCGGCGACGCCAGCACCGGCCCGGTCCGCGAACTGCTGACCGGACGCACCGTGCAACTCGGCGAGAGCACCCAGGTCCGCCGCCTGCTGCCCAACCTCGGGCGGCGGATGGTGGGCGCCTGGTGCTTCGTCGACCACTACGGCCCGGACGACATCGCCGACGAGCCGGGCATGCAGGTCCCGCCCCACCCGCACATGGGCCTGCAGACCGTCAGCTGGCTGCACGAGGGCGAGGTGCTGCACCGGGACAGCCTGGGCAGCCTGCAGACCGTACGACCGCGCGAACTGGGCCTGATGACCTCCGGCCGGGCCATCGCCCACTCCGAGGAGTCCCCGCGCGAGCATGCCCGCCTGCTGCACGGCGCCCAGTTGTGGGTCGCCCTCCCCGACGAGCACCGCCACACCGCCCCCACTTTCGAACACCACCCTCACCTCCCCGAACTCACCGCCCCAGGCCTGCACGGCACCGTGCTCCTCGGCTCCGCCGACGGCGCCACCTCCCCCGGCACCACCTACACCCCACTGGTCGGCATCGACCTGACCCTCCGTCAGGACACCGCCGTCCACCTCCCCGTGGAACCCGACTTCGAGTACGCCGCCCTCGCCATGACCGGCACCGTCGACGTCGACGGCGTCCCCGTCGACCCCGGCTCCCTCCTCTACCTCGGCTGCGGCCGCCGCGAACTCCCCCTACGCGCAAGCACCGACGGCTCCCTCCTCCTCCTGGGCGGCGAACCCTTCGAGGAGCAGGTGGTGATGTGGTGGAACTTCATCGGCCGATCCAGTGAGGAGATCGTACAGGCACGATCTGACTGGATGGAAGGGTCCAGGTTCGGGGAGGTGCACGGGTACGCAGGGGCTCGGTTGGCCGCGCCGACGCTGCCGTCGGTGCCCCTCAAGCCGCGAGGAAGGGCCCGCTGACCTGGTCTTTTGCGACGACGGGTGGGCGGGTTCGCATGAGGTGCGAGCGGCGGCTGACTTGATCGCAACCGACTGGATTGGCGGCGCTTGGCACGGTTCGGCGACGGGCGCAGAGCCATGTGGGCGCCGGAGGTGATTCCCGCGTTTGGCTGTCTTTAGCAGCGTTTACTCGTACTGATGCTGACGGTTTGCTGACCTCAAGAAAGAGAGAGGTCTAGTCCATTAGGTCTAGACCTCTTGCACCTTGCTGAGGCATACGGGGAGACTCGCAGCTCGGCCCAGGCCACCCGTACCGCCTGAGCCAAGGCCATCGAGAAGCACCTTCTTCTGCTCAGCAGGCTTCCTCACGTGGTCTGGAATGAGAACCTGACCGGTTCGGCCAGCACGGCTGTCGCGGAGTCGAGGTCTGCGAGCCGTGTGGCGAGCGTGGCCATGGCGAGCCGTTCAGGAAGAGCCTCGTGGAACTTCAGCCCGCGCATAGCCTTCACATCGACGTCGGGCGGACACAAGCGTGATACAGCGTCCGCGGTGCCGGCCTTCCACATCTGGGGGGTCAGGTCCGCCCGAAGCCGGAGCGCTGACCGGCGAACCACCTGGACTGAGTCGGAGGTGACGCGTGCGCGCACACGCGGTCCCGAAATGCTTCCGCGCGAACAGTTCCGACCAACGCACTGCGGAAAGCACTCGCCATGCAGCTCGACTTCGAGGTCATCGCGGTTCAGGTCGCATCGGTGCCGGTGGGACGGACGCTAACGGCAGGTCGCCTGCGCCAGGAGCCAGTAGGCGGCGGCCTTGTCGTCGGACTCCTTGTAGCGGGGCCAGGTCTGCCCGGCGGGGTCCTGCTGCTCGGCGCGCGCGATGGCATCGATCACGGCGGCCGGCCCCGCGCTGGCGCACTCGCGAACCAGTTCCTCCCACGAGTAGAGGCCGTAGTCCTCGACCGCGCAGGACACCCCGTCGGTCATCGTGAGCACCGCTGCTACGTCGATCAGGGAGATGGAGGCGGTGACCGCGTTCCGGGCGGCGATCGGGTCGGCTTCAGCGACCCAGTAGCCGCCTGGCCGGTTGATCTTCGTCAGCTGGAAGGTGCGTAGTGCCTTCAGTAGGTCGCGGTGATGCTCGCCGAAGCCGTAGCCGGCGAGCAACGAGCGCTGAAGTTCGGCCAGCTCGGGCCGAGGGCCCACGAGGTCGGCGAGTCGGTCATCGCGCACTTGCCGGACCTCTCCGTCCCGGTCAAGGAGGATGACGGGGCTGTCTCCGAGCACCAGAACGTCCAGGTGTTCGATGCCTGCGCGCACGATGGAGATCGTCGCGGCCGGGGAAACGCCCGGGATCAGGTGGTGCTTGGCCCTCAGGGTGGCGATCGCTTCCTCCAGGACCTGAGCCAGATCTGCGGCGGGCTGCTCGGTCAGCTGCTGGGCGATGTGCTCGCCAAGGGTCTGCGCGTACCAGCCGCCGCGGGGCTGCTCATCGTTGACGGTCGAGACGCCATCCAGGGTGATCAGCGTGTTCGGAGTGGTGAGAATGCGGTCCTCGCTGGATCGCGCGGTGCTGCCGGCCCGGCCAGCCGGCCGCACGGCGGCGGTCAGGGCGGGCGCGGTGATGGTGGGAGGCTGAGGGTCGGTCACGGCGGCTGGCTCCACAGGTGTCGGGTGAGCGGGATCGGGGCTGGTGTCGTGCGCTTGGGTTGCGGGCACCTTATTTCGCGCCAGCATCGGGCCCGAACCGCGCCTGCCGGTTGATCTGCGGGTCGGGTAGAGAGTGTCAGTGGTCGTCCTCGCGGGGTGGATGATGGCCTTGAAGAAACTGTCCATCGTGTGCCCTTCGGGCAGATGGGGGCGATAGGCACTTGCGTCAGAGTACGAGCGGGGTTGCGGGCTCGTGGCTGTCGCGGGCCTGACGGGGAACGCTGACCGTCTCGTACTGGCGAGCCTGTAGGAGGTATGCCTCGCGGTACTGGGTGCCGGGCTGCTGGGCCATCAGCTCCTCGTGGGTGCCCTGCTCGATCAGCCGGCCGTGGTCGAGGACGTAGATGTGATCGGCCTTGGCGGTGGCGGCCAGGCGGTGGGTGATCAGGACGACGGTGACGCCGAGGGCGGTCAGCTCGCGGATTCGCTCGAAGGCCGCGACCTCTGCCCGGGCGTCGAGGGCAGAGGTGGGCTCATCGACGATGACCAGGTGCGGCAGCCGACCGTCGGGGCCCTCGGTGGTGACCCGCAGGTGAGTGCGGGCGAGCGCGACCTTCTGCCACTGCCCACCAGAAAGATTGACGCCGCCTTCGAAGCCCTTGTAGACGAGGGTGCGCCAGCCGTTTCGCAGGTCCCTGATCACCTCGGTCAGGTCGGCGTAGGCGGCGGAGGCGTCCAACTGTTCCTGCTCGACGGCCTGCTCGGGGCGGCCGAGGAGCAGGTTGGCCAGCGCGGTGAACTGCCAGCGCTGGAAGTTCTGCGCGAACAGGGCGATCGAGGCGAACAGCTGGTCGCGGTCGGCGGTGGCGGTATCGACGTCGTCCCACAGGATCCGTCCCTCGTGCGGCTGGTAGACGCCCGACAGGAGGTTGACCAGGGTGCTCTTGCCCGAGCCGTTGTCGCCCACCAGCGCAATTACCTTGCCCCGCGGGATCTCCAAGGAGACCTTGTCGAGGGCCGGGGTGTCGCGGCCGGTGTAGGTGAAGGACACGTCCTCCACGCGGATCATCATGGGGCGCTGGGGCAGCTCGGTGCCGCCGGTGGGGATGGCCCGCTTGGCGCCCTCCTGGTGCAGCGTGTCCAGATCCCGCACGAACAGCGCGTCCTCGTAGAGCGAGTTGACCTGGGACACCAGGGTGCCGATGCTGCCCGATCCGCTGCGGATCGCCAGCACCGCGGTGCCGGCCACCGCCAGCGGCATCGAGCCGCCTGCCACCAGGAAGCCGAGCAGCCCGTACGCACCCACCAGGGCCAGCCCGGCAAGCGCTGCGGCGAGGATGTCCGTGCGGGCCTTCGCCCCGGCCAGGCGGCCCTGTTCGCGCGCGGCCTCGTGTGCCATCGCCTCGTAGTGCCGCAGCACGAACGGCCCCGACGCGTGGACCCGCAGCTCGGCCGCCGACCACGGGTGGACCAGCATGTCCGCCAGCAGCGCGCCGGCGCGCGAGTGCTGCAGCCAGGCCCGGCGCGAGGCGTAGCGGCGGCGGGCGGTGCGCACCGCGCCCCAGCCGCGCGGAGCGCAGATCAGCAGCAGCATCGGCAGCAGAGCCGGGTGCAGGACGGACAGCACGCTCGCGACCGAGACGAGGCTGAAGCTGGAGGTCAGCACGGTGGTGGCCTGGCCGACCAGGCGCTGCACGGAGGTCGCGCCGAATCGGGCGGAGTCGACGGCGGACAGGAACTCGGGGTCCTCGATGGCCTCCAGCTCGGTGCGGCTGACGATCCTCAGGAAGTCAGCGGTGGCCCGCTCGAAGACGGCTGGCTCCAGGCGGCCGGTCGCCCAGCTGGAGGCAGCCAGCAACACCGCGGACAAGCCGGCGACCGTCCCGGCAGCGATGACCGCGGGCAGCGCGGTGTGAAGCGCGTGGCGGACCGTTCCAGCCGACAGCAGCGCGCGTAGCGCCCGGTTGGTAGCCAGCAGGCCGACAGCCGCCGCCAGACCGCGCAGCACCTCGGCGATCAACAGGGTGATCAGCGCGGTGCGGTCCGCCCGCCAGGACATCCGTCCGGCCAGTCGGAGCATGCCGGGCAGCTGGCGGGCGATGGCCCAGAACGTCATCTCGCCGCTGGCCAGTTCGTGCTTGGCCCAGCCGTAGTCGTAGCGCATCGGGCCGCCGAACAGCAGCTGCTCGCTCTCCGAGCCGGGGTTGTCGGGCTCGGTGTCGTCGGGGGTGGCGGTGGTCACGCGGTCGCTCCTGTCGTCGTGGTGGCCACGGGATGGGCGGGAAGGGTCCAGGCGAGTCGGGTCCCGGCGCCGGCGTGCTGGGTGCCGTCCGCCTCGAAGGTCAGGCGGTAGCGCGCGGGTCGACCAGCGGCGAGCCACGAGCAGAGGTGGGCTTCAGCCTGTGCCCACAGAGCGCGCGGTCCGCTCTCCTCGGCCAGCCAGGTGCGGCCCTCGCGAGTGAGGACCGCCCGGGAGCCGTCCGCAGGGCAGACCAGCACGACCCGATCCGCCTCTCTGCCCTCCTCCCAGTGGCGGCGCACGCCGGGCATGAGCTGGGCCAGGGCAAGCCAGAAGCCGAACTCGGTGCGGCCGGGCGGTGCGAGGGCAGGGCGAACGCACACCGGGTCTTCGCCGGAGGGCTCGTGTACAGCCAGGAACGGCAGGCCCCGGGCCGGGATGTGGCTCCACCCGCCGCCGGACAGCCAGCCCGACAGGTGTCCGCCGGTGTCGCGGCGCACCCGGGCGGTGGCGTGCCAGCCCGGTGCGCCGGTGGTCACGGTGCAGCGCAGGAAGCCGCCCGGGGCCAGCTGCTCCAGCCACGCCCTGGGGATCGAGCGGACCGCGAAGGAGGCCGTGATCCGGTCCCAAGCGCCGTGAGCGGGTAGTCCGAGCAGCCCGTCGCCCGCGACCATCTGCACGTCCGCGCCCCTGTCGGCCAGCAGACGGCGGCTGTGATTGGCCAGGCGTCGGTCAGCTTCGACGGCTGTGACCGTGCACTGGGTCAGGCGGGCCGCGAGCGAGGCCAGGTAGCCGGGGGCCGCGCCGACCTCCAGCAGCCGGTGTCCGGGTTGCAGCTCCAGGTCCTCCAGCACCTGGGCGATCAGGCCCGCGCCGCTCGACATGCCGCTGGGCACGCCGACCAACTCGCGACCGCGCCGGTGCTGGGCCGGGTCTTCACCGTCCAGCTCGGTGACCACCTGGTCCAGCCCGAGGACGGCGGCCAGGTACTCGTCCCGGTCCTCGGGCACGGAGCCGTCCAGCAGCCGCCAGCGCCGCGCCGGCCGCCGGGTGCTCACCGGTACGTACAGGCGCGGGATCAGCCGCTCACGCTCGACAGCCGCCAGCGCCGCGGTGATCCGGGGGTCCGTGGTGCCGGCTTGGGCGACCACCGCCCGTGCGAACGCCTCCCGGGCATCGATCTCCACGGCAGGCTGGTCAGCTTCCGCTCTCGGGGTGGCGTGCACAGTCATCACCTCAGCTGATGGGAACGGGGAATCGACACGGCGGGGCGCGTCGCGGGGCCGGAGCGCTACTCAGCCCCGGGCGGAGGCCAGTTCAGGGGGACGAACAGCGGCCCCTTCCCGATGTAGCCGGCGAGCGCGGCCTTGGTGCCGGAGAACATCGGCGCGGGCAGGGCGTTGATGGGGGACCAGCAGACCTCCAGGTGCTTGTGCGGCTCCCGGTTCACTACCTCACCCCGCCAGCGGTCGGCGGCGAACAGGAAGTGGACGTACTGGCCATGGCCGTCCCCGCCGTGGGCGACATGCAGGACCCGGTCAAGGCGCAGGTCCACCGGGTCCACGACTAGGCCGGTCTCTTCCTGGAGTTCGCGCACGGCGGCCCGGTCCGCGCTCTCGCCCGGATCGACCTTGCCACCGGGCAGAGTCCAAATCGGATCCGGGTTCCAACTGCGCGGCCCGTAGTGGACGGTGACGATCCGGTCGAGTTCGCGGTCGTGGACCACGATGCTGACCGTCAGCCGGCTGGTCACGGCGCTCATGCGCTGCTCCTGGATGTCGGGGACGACCGCACCTCGGCGCGCAGCAGGTCGAGTGCGCGGCGGGCGTAGCCGTGGATCTCGGCGTCGCGGTGATCGGCAGCCCATTTCAGCGCGGACGGGCAGTCGAGCGCCGCGTACGCCCGGCACGCCGCCTGCTCCGCCTCGGTGAGCTGGCGGCCGTACCCGTCGAAGAACGCCTCCGCCAGCGCAGGGCGCCCGGCGGTGACCTGGTAGATGATCCGCATCAGGTCGTGACGCGCCGGCTCCTCCACCGTCGTGCGCTCGAAGTCGATCAGCTGAAGGCGCAGTTCGCCGCTCTGCTGGATGATCCAGTTGCGGGGGCTGTAGTCCCCGTGGCACACCCCGGCGGGAAGCTGCGGTGGGGCCTCGGCGCACGCTGCGGCCAGCACGCCCAGGTCCTCGGCGGACAGGCCCAGGTCCATCGCCATGTCCAGGGCCTTGGACCGCTGCTGCGACCACGACGGCACATCGCGCACTGGCCCGGGCGCCGGCGTGGCGGTAAGGGCGTGGAGGCGGGCCGCCAGCGCACCGGCCTGCCGGAACGCCTCCTGCTCCTGCAGGCCGTTCAGCTGGATCCGGCTCAGCGGCTCTCCCTTGAGGCCGCGGGTGACGATCAGTCGGGCGGCCGGGTCGCGGTCGGCGATCCAGGACGCCCGCCGTGGCCCGAGCGCGGGCACGAACTCGTCGTAGGCGCGGGTCTCGCGCCCGTGCAGCAGGTCGCTCCAGTGGCGCTTGGCGAACCACCGGTGCCCGGCCGGGTCCTCGACCTCCCAGACCGACGGGGCACCGGTGCGGTCGGGCGAGCGCACTCCGAGCAGCCGCCACCGGTCGATCGCCCGGTCCAGTAGCAGCTCGACGTCCACCGGCACCAACTCCGCTCCGTCAAAGCTCATGCCGAGAACCCCCGCACCGACAGCGGCTCCCCGGCGGCGATCGCCGCCAGCGCCTGCACGGTGTAGCCGACGACCGGCTCAGGGAGGGCGTCGAGCGGCCACCACCGAAGCTGATGGCACTTGTCCGGCTCGGCGTTGGTGATCTGACCGGTGTACCGAGCGGGCCGGAAGAAGAGCTGGAGCCGGCCAGCGCCGTCGTCGGCGTCCAGGTCATGCAGGGTGTGCACCAGCTCCAGATCCCGCGGATCGATGACGATCCCCAGCTCCTCCCCGGCCTCCCGGGCGGCGCCCGCAGCCACGCTCTCCCCCTGTTCGAGGTGGCCGGCGGGGGTGTGCCAGGTCTTGTCGGCGTAGGCAGCACTGCGGCGCAGCCCCAGCAGCACCCGGCCTTCCTCGACGAGGACCAGGTGCACGCCGATCACTGTTCTGTAAGGCACAAAACCTCCTGGAAGCACAGCTGTTGGCAGGCAGTGTCGGCTGATGCCGACGTGGAGCGACGATCGTGGCAGGGCTTGCGGACTTCGGGTGGCGTGTCGCCGAACGCTTCACTCGATGGGGGCAACATCTGTTCGATCCGGTGTGTCGGCGTGCGCCCGGAAGCGCCCCGCCGCGCGGGCTCGCCGGGATCTGGCGCGGCACGGGGGCTCTACAGGTCCTTGGGGATGGGTGAGGTGGGTGCGCCGAGGTGGAAGAGCAGGCGGCGGGTGAGGCGGACGGCACGGCCGGTGCCCGTGATCAGGACGAGGTCGCCGGGTGCGGCGAGTGAGGCGATCAGCTGCTCCGCGTCGGTGTCGGCCTGTTCCTCGTCCAGGACGTGGACGTGCTCGGCGCCCAGGCCGCTGCTGATGACGGCGCGGGCGATGGCGGCGCTGCCGGCTCCGCCGTCGGGGTGGGGCCGGGAGTCGGGGGCGTGAACGGGCAGGAGCACCACCTCGTCGGCTGGGGACAGCCGGCGGCCGATCTCGGCGCCCAGGGCGACGGTGCGGGCCCATCCCGACGGCTCCAGGACCGCGATGACGCTGCCCTCGGTGAGCATCCGCGCCGCACGCAGGTCGTGCTCGACCTCGTCGGGGTGGGCGGCAAGGGAGTCGACAACGGTGATGCCAGCCTGCCGGTGCTGCGGGGTCAGGGACCGCTCAACGCCGATGAAGTTCGAGCTGAGGCCACGGGCAAGGTCTTCGCCGCGGGCACCCAGCACCCGGCCGGCCGCGAAGACCAGGGCCGCCGCCTGCGCGGTGTGCCGGCCCGGGGCCGCCACCATGATGGTGTCCCAGGACCCGTCGGTATCCTGCACGGTGACCTTGCTGTGGGTACCGTCCCAGGTGATCCCCATGACCCGAACGTCCGCGTCCTGGCTCTCCCCGACCCGGATCACCCGCGGTCCCGAGCGTTCGGTCAGGCGGGTTGCCAGGGCGCACGCACCGGGGTCGAACGTGGGCAGCACGACGGTGGAGCTGCGCCGGGCGGCGGCCTCCAGCTCATCTAGCGCTGCTTCCTGGCTCCGGTGGCGGGGAGGGGCTGCGGCCACGTTGGAGATGACCATGACGGTGGGCCGCAGCGCGGGGACGGCGCCGACCTGGTCTTCGTCCTCTGCGGCGGCGATCAGCAGACCGCCGCCGCTGTGGTGCCCGTGCTTGCGGCCGAGGGGGGCATCGTTCAGCAGGTAGGACGGGTTGCGGTGGTCGAGTGCCGCGACCAGCAGAGCGGCGGCGCTGGCGACGCTGTGGCTGCCCGTCACCATGATGGAGGTCGGCGCTTCGTCGATGAGCAGCGCCAGTGCTTGAGCGTGGTGAAGGATCGGCAGACGCATCTCCTCGGCGCGGGCGAGTTCGCTCTCCTGGGCGATGCCGCCCTTGGACCAGAGCACTGCGGAGCGGTCGGCGCGCACGCTCGCGCGGTCGAAGCCGTAGGTGATGCGGGCACCGGCCTTCGTCAGCTCGGCGGTGATCTCGCTCTCGGCCGCTGCGGAGCCTGTCACGCGGGCACCGCGCTGAAGGAGCAGTTGCGCGAGGGCGGGCATACCGATCTCGTCGATCCCGACGAGGTGCGGTGCGCTGAGTCTGCCGGGTCCGTCGTAGTAGTGAGGGTGGTGTTCCATCGATCAACTCCGGGGGGTGAAGGGCTCGCTGTCGGGCGGGGCGAAGACGGCCAAGGACTGGGGGCCGACGCGGTTTCAGGGGTCCGTGCTCAGGTCCTCTGCTGTGGGAACGGGACCTCGGCGGCAGCTTGGGCGTGTTCGACGAGTGCGATCAGGCAACGCAGTGCCGCGCCGGCCTCGGCGATGTCGGCCGGCATGAGGGGGATGCGCGGGTCGCTCAGGTGCAGAGCGCGGCGCACGGTGGCCGCGGTTTCGGGCCGTGGGGTGCCGGGCTGGTCGATGACCACGGCCAGGGGGATGCGGCGGCGGTGCAGATACTCGGTGGTGGCCAGGGACGCCGATGGATTCTGGGGGTCGGCAACCACGAGTGCGGCGTCGGCGACGCTCAGCAGCTCTTCCCACCGGAACCACAGCCGCTCCTGGTCCGGGACAGCGAACAGGGTGACCGCGGCCCGGTCCAGGTCGATGCGGCCCAGGCCGAGGGACACCGTCGTGTCGGGGTCCTCGCCCAGCCCGCTGCCGGGGGCGGTGACGCTCAGCAGCTCCGTGACCGACTGCAGCGGGTCATCGCTCAGGGCGCTGGCCAGAGCATGCGCGGTGCCAGGCGGGCCGGCCACGAGCACCGCCAGCGACGGGCACCGGTCGAGCAACAGGCAGTCCTCGGTGGAGGAGTGGAGGGATGGCACCGGGCGTCTTCCTGAGTCGTCGGTCGAGAAGGGTGGCATGGCGGTCCGGCTCATGCCTGGTCGAAGCCGCGCGCGACCTCGAGGTCGCTGACGTGCCGCTCGTGGAAGCGCAGCTCGGCATCGGCCGCGAGGGCGTAGTGGGCGACGACCTGCTCGCCGAACAGCTCGACGGCCAGCGTGCTGGCCTCGAACGCGTCGACCGCCTCGCCGAGTGACAGCGGCACCAGCGGGGCGGTGGTGTGCCGGTAGGCGTCGCCGGTAACCGGCGCGGGCGGAGCCAGGTGTTGCTCGATGCCCCAACGGGCAGCGGCTGCGGCGGCTGACACCAGTAGGTAGGGCTGGGCGTCCGCGCCGGGAAGCCGCACTTCCAGGTGCAGGCCCGGGCCATGCCCGACTACCCGCACGGCGCAGGAGCGATTGTCCCGGCCCCAGGCGAACCGGGTCGGGGCGAAGCTGTGATCGCGGTAGCGCTTGTAGGAGTTGACGTAGGGAGCGAGGAGGGGCATCAGGTCGGGGAGCGCGCCGAGCAGGCCAGCCACCGCGTGCTCACCCAGCGGCGACAGGTCCTCGGGCCGGTCCGGGTGGGCGAGCACCGGCCGGTTCTCGCGCCACAGCGACAGGTGCAGGTGCAGCCCCGAGCCCGTCGAGTCGTCGGGCGCCGCCATGAAGGTGGCGGCCATGTGACGCCGGGCGGCGTAGGAGCGGGTGGCCTCCTTGAACAGCACGTGCTGCTCGCACGCCGCCGTCGCGTCCCCGTAGGGGAAGGTGACCTCCAACTGGCCTGGTGCACCCTCCAGCTTGGCCGCCTCCACTGGCAGCCCGGCGCCGGCCAGTGCGGAGGTCAGGCGTGCCAGGAACTGGGCCACCTTCTCCGGCACGTCCAGGGCGTAGTCCCGCCCCGGGCCGGTCACCGGCCGGCGGGCGCGCGCACGGGCGCCCTGCTGCTGCACCTGGTCCTCGTCCGGGGCGTGGTAGACGACGAACTCGCTCTCCAGGCCGACCCGCAGCTCCAGGCCGAGCCGGGCCAGCGCGGTGAGCTGCTCACGCAGCACCGTGCCCGGGGCGATGGGCAGGCGCTGCCCGACAACATCCAGCGGATCGGCCAGCACCAGCACGGTGTGCGGCACCCATGGCAACACCCGCGCAGTGCGGGCGTCGGGCGCCAGGCTCACATCCGGGTAGCCGTCGCGCCACCAGGTGTCGGCCGCCACCATGCCCAGGTCGGTGGCCAGCAGGTACCCGCAGCCCTCCATGTGCATCGTGCCGTCCAGCAGCTGCTCCACGACGCCGGCCGCCGGGAAGGTCTTGCCGCGCAGGCGGCCCTGCAGGTCGATCGTGGCGATCCGCACCCGGCGCACCTCGCCGGCCTGAACCGCCTCCCGGAACTGCGACGGCGTCAGCCTGCCGCGGCGCCTGCTCGTCTTGCTCGGCTGGGGCATCGGGGCGGTGACCATCACACGACCTCCGCGGCCAGTTCGGCCATCGCCCGGTCCGCGACCGGGACGCTGTAGCGCGGGCCGACCACCCTGAAGCTGACCTCGGCGCCGATCAGCACCAGCAGGAGGACCACCCCGGCGTAGTTGAAGGAGTCGACCGTCACCGGGGAGACCTGCGGCAGGCAGAACAGCAACGTCACGATAGCGACCCACAGCACGGCCACCACGCCGATCGGCGTGCTCCAGCGGCCCAGGCTCCATGGCCCGGGCCGAAAGCGCCGCCCGGCCCGCAGCCGCAGGAACACCGGGATCGCGATGGCCGGCGTGATGCCGATGACGTTGATCGAGGTGACCGCCGCGTACGCGGTCGGGGAGTACAGCACCGGCAGGGTGAGTACCAGCGCCACGCCCACCGACAGCCAGACCGCGGCCACCGGCGTCGCCGTCTTCGGCGAGACCTTGCGCCACCAGGCGGAGCCCGGCAGCGCCCCGTCCCGGGAGAACGCGAACGCCATCCGGGAGGCGGCGGCGACCTCGGCCGCGCCGCAGAACAGCTGCGCGCCGATCACGATCAGCAGCAGCAGCTTCGCCCCCGTGGAGCCGACCGCGTCCAGGAAGATCTGCGCGGGCGGCACCCCGGTGGCAGTGCCCACGGTCCCGGCGTAGTCCTGGATGGCGAACGTCAGCCCGGCCAGCAGCACAGCGCCGGCGATCCACGACACCCAGATCGAACGGACGATCCCGCGCGGTGCCGCCAGCGACGCCCCGGTCGTTTCCTCCGAAAGGTGCGCGGAAGCGTCGTAGCCGGAGAAGGTGTACTGGGCAAGGAGCAGACCAACGGCGCTCACGTACAGGGAGTTGTGCCAGCCGGTGCCGTTGGCGAAGTGGGTGAAGACGAAGCCAGCGGACTGGTGGTGCGCCGGCACCAGGGCGAGGACGGCCACGATCACCGCTACCCCAGCGAGGTGCCAGATGACCGAGACGCAGTTCAAGATGGCGACCAGCCGCACCCCGCGCAGGTTCACCACCGCGTGCAGCAGCAGGATCACGGCGAAGATGCCGAAGAGCTTGCCCGGGGTCGGGGTGAAGGAGAACTGCATCTGCATCAGAGCGCCGACGAACTGGGCTGCCCCGTAGTCGATTCCGGCTATCGCGCCGAGCAGTCCGAGCAGGTTGAGCCAGCCGGTGTACCAGCCCCACCGCGGGCCGCCGAGGGCGTTCGCCTGGTAGTAGAGGGCGCCCGAGGTCGGGTAGGCAGAGGTGACCTCGGCGAAGGCCATGCCGAGCAGTAGCACCATGAGGCCGACTCCGGCCCAGCCCCACAGCATCACCGCCGGCCCGCCGGTGGTCAGGCCGAATCCGTAGAGGGTCATGCAGCCGGACAGGATCGAGATCACCGAGAACGAGATCGCGAAGTTGCTGAACGGTCCCATCCTGCGCACGAGCACCTGGGGGTACCCGAGGGACTGAAGATGGGCTTCGTCATCCGTGACGGTCAGCGGCGTGGCACGGTGCGTTCGGGACACAGTTCCTCCAACGTGTGTTCTGGGAAAGAGGTTCGGATGAGCAGCGCGGTCCGTCTGCGGCCTCGGGCTCAGGTCCGCGCAGCTGCCCGGGCGGCCTGACGTCGGGCGTCTACCAGCAGGGCGTGACCATCACCGGACGCCGCCACGCTCTCCCAGGGCTGGGGAGAGCCGAACGGCCCGAGGACGTCGAACACCCTGGCCGCCTGTACCTTCCGGTTGCCGGCCCACAGGGCGTGAGCTAGATGGCTCAAGTCGACTACCGACCGTTCCTCGCTCGCTCGGCCGAGGAACCACTGCTCCCACGCGCGTTCGGCGTCCCGAGCGCACCGATCCTCCACCCACTGGCTGAACCTCGGGCCGTTGCGGTACCGCTCCACGTGGAGGTAAAGCGGAAGAAGTTGCAGAGGTGAACCCGCCGGCGCATGGTTCAGCAGCCAGCTCACGAACTCGTGTCCGAAACCGGAACGACCTTGGCTCAGCCACCACCTCAGCATCCGGTGGTGCCCTTCGCGGCTGTACGGGTCTCGCCTTTGGAGCTGGGAGAGCAGCCACCATGGGCCGTCAAGCAGCATCACGTCCGGCGGGTCCCCGCCGTGCTCCTGAAGTGCCTGGCGCGGGTCGAGCACGGCCAGCTCCAGCATTGCCACCCACGGCACCGGATCGTCCGGTGCGATTCGCGTCGCGTGCCAGCACGCGTCGCGAGCCTTCCCGTGCATGGGCCCGGCCTGGCGGTGACGTGACCGCTCGGCAGCCAGTGCCCGCAGCACCGCGACCCGGGCCCGGAGCACGGCAAGGTCGGTGCTGCCCGGATCCTCACACGCCCAGTGGTCCAGCACGTCCGACCGCGCAGCCGCGCTAGCCAGCACCTGGCTGCGCGCCGTTCTCAGCGGCCAGTCGGCACCGGTTCGGGCAAGCAGCTCGCGGGTGGACATCCACCGCCCTGCCTGGAGGTCCGCCACTGCGCCGCGTAACTTGGCGTCCAGTCCGGCCGGGTGGAACACCACGTCGTCGTCCACCCTGGCCGCCATCACCGCACCCCGTCCGCAGCCGGCAGGCCGAGGCGGCCGACCGCACCGTACCGCGACACCGCGGCATCGCCCAGCTCGGCGAGCGCCTGCGCATCCGGGCGCCACTGGTTGACCCCCACGAGGCCCGGGGCAGCCACCAGCATGCCCTCCAGGAAGCCGGCGACCTGCTCCATCGGCCGAGAGAAGACCTCGATCCCGTGGGAACGGTAGACCCCGGCGATCATCTGCCACCGCGCCGGCGCGAAGTCCGCAGTGGCGTGGGTGAGCACCAGCCAGGAGCCCTGCGGCAACCCCGCCAGCAGCGCTCCAAGCAACCGGCGTGGGTCCTCCTCGTCCGGGACGTATTCCAATGCCGACTCCAGCACCACGGCTACCGGCCGCCCAACGGCAAGCAACGAGCGCACCGCAGCCACGCCGAGGAGCTGCTGCGGATCGCGCAGGTGCCCACACGCCACCGCCAGCCGGCCCGGAGGCGGGCAGGTCAGCTCGGCGCGCAGATGGCTGAGCACGATCGGGTCGCTATCAACATGCACCACCCGCGCCCGCGGGGCCTCCGCCTGGACCACGCCGTGCAGGTGCGGGAGGGACGGCAGGCCGGCCCCGACGATCAGGAACTCCCGGACCTCTTCCTCTCGGACCAGGTGCCGCAGCGCCCGCTCCACGAACCGTCGACGTGATTGCAGGCCCCTGGCGAACCCGGGTGCCACCTTGATCAGCTGCTCCGCCACCGGCCGGTCGGCGCCGAAGGCGTCCTTGCCCCCGAGCACATGGTTGTCGATCCGGGCGGGAACCGCCCGATCACTGTTCAGCGCGGTGCCGGGCGCCCAGTTGCGTAGGTAGGGCGGTAGCTCGGTAGTGCCAAGAGCAGCTGCGGCGGAAGGCGACGGTCGTCTGACCTGGGGTGGTGTCTGCTGCGGCTCCTGGAGCTTGGCCATGGGTTTCCTCGGCGGTATATGGGACTGCGGGCCTGTGAGTTGGTGCACCCGATAGCCGCGAAGGGGGTAACGCGGTAGGCGGGCGGTCTTCGGGGTCTGTGTCTGGTCGACGGGGCTGCGCCTTCCGATTCCCCTGCGTCAGATGGTGTCGGCGGTTCGCCGGACGATGCGACCCCGCCGGGGGACGCGTTCGGGACGTCCTGGGACGGAGTGATCGGAGTCCGGCATGGTCAACTGTTCGCCGCAGTAGGGTGCCTGAGAGTGTTCGACGGCGACCATTCACGTAGTCATATTCGCGCTGAAATATGATCACGACGGTCGCCTGTGGGAGGCCGGGGCTCCCGTGACTGGGAGGGACAGGATGGGGCCACTGCGATGTGAACGCTGTGCATGCACACTCAGCCGCTACAACGACAGCGGTCGCATGTGCGGGCCATGCGCACGGACGGCTTCTGAGGCTGCTCCGGCAGGCGTCCCCGCTTGGGTGTGGCGCGATCCACTTATGCGTGACAGCCTCGCCGATCTGGACTTCGGCAGGCTGAGTAAGCGACTTAGAGAGATCGTTCCACTACGCCAGGACGACCTCGCTGGGATCACCGGTCTGACGCAGGGCTACCTGTCCCGACTTGAGGCTGGGCGAGTACGGCTGACTCACATCGAGAGGATCGTCGACTTCCTCGACGCGATCGGTGTCCCGGGCGACCTCGTGCGATTTCCCCTGCGGACAGCCGCTGCCCCAACTGCCAATGTGAGGAGCGAGAGTTCACTACGCCATCGCGACGACACTGCCGGGCCGTGGACGGCCCGCCGTATGGTGGCGGCATTACACGACGTGATGCGAGGGGAGCCCGCCACCATGCGTCCGAGTCGCCGTCAGTTTCTGCTCCTCACCGGAACCGCTCTCTCCGCCTACATCCACCAGTGGGGGATCGCTGACACCGAACACCTCGAGCACGCGCTTGGCGGTGCACGAGTCGCCCCCGCCCTCGTGGCAAGCCTCCAGGGGACGATCGACAGCCTCCGCACCATGGATGCCAGCTCAGGCAGCACTCTGGTCGCCGGGTTGGCACGGGCTCACCTGGGTCTCGTCTATGAGACGCTGAAGTCGGCCAGGTACAGCGAGGAAACAGGCAGGCGCCTCGCCGGCATCGCCGCCGACACGGCGACCCAGCTTGGGTGGTTCCACTTCGATGCGGGGCACCACGAGCTGGCCCAACGGGCCCTCTTGGCGGCGCTGCGGGCCGCCCACGCATCCGGCGATCCTCGCTACGGCGCCGGCGCTCTGTCCTATCTGGCCATTCAGAGCTACTCGGTCGGCAACCCCCGCGACGCCGTGACCGCAATGCAGGCGGCCAGGGAGAAGGTCCGTACGCTGAGCTCCTCCCATCTGGAGGCTATGCTCCTGACCCGCCAGGCCCGGGGCCACGCCGCTCTCGGGGAGAACCAGGCATGCCTGCGCGCCCTGGGCCGTGCCGCGGAACTCGCCGAATGCGGATCGGCCGAGCAGGACCCCGGCTGGCTCTACTGGATGAACCGCGGGGAGATCTTCGGGCAGACCGCGAGCTGCTGCCTCCAACTCGGGGAATACAAGGACGCGGCGGACCACTTCGAGCGGGCTGCCTCCGCGCTGAACCCCGCTGACCTGCGCACAAGGGCGCTGTTCGCGTCGCGGGCCGCATCCGCCCACCTTCTCGCCGGCGACCACGACGGAGGCTTCACGGCCGCCGACGCTGCTCTCACCCTGGCCACGAACGTCCAGTCGGCAAGGCTGAACGAGCACCTGGAACAGACCCTGGAATACTTCCACGCCATCCCCGGCCCGCAGTCGAACGAGCTGATAGAACGGTCACGACAAATGATGGAGGCCAAGGAGTAGTGACCGTGACCAGCACCGTGCTCGTTCTGTGGGATGTCGACCGCACTTTGGTGTACGTCGGCGAGACAGACCGCGCGGTCTACCGCGAGGCGTTCCGCCGGGTCGTCGGCCGCGATGCGGTGAAGCTTCCTGAAAGCGGTACTGGCCGCACAATGCCGCTGGCGGTGCGGGAGCTGCTCGTGGCCAACGACGTCGACCAGCGGGACTTGGAGCCGTTCGCGAAGCAGATCGTCGAGCTGCTGCCCAAGCTTCTCGCCGCCAAGGCCGAGCAACTGAGGTCAGGCGGCCTGCTCATGCCGGGTGCCACCGCCACCCTCGAAGCGGTCGACGCCCGCCCGGACCTCGTGTCCTCTGTGGTGACCGGCAACTTGCAGCAGAGCGCGGAGATAAAGCTCCGCGCCTTCGGGCTGGATCGGTACATCGATCTCACCGTTGGCGGTTTCGCCTCCGATGACTCCCATCGGCCGGCTCTGGTCGGCATTGCGCAGTGCAGGGCTGCCGCCCGCTACGGGACGACGTTCAGCCGGTCGAACACGGTCATCATTGGCGACTCGCTCGAAGATGTACGGACCGGAGCGGAGGGAGGGGCCTCCGTGATAGCCGTCGCCTCTGGCACTACCACGGCCGAGCAGCTCGCCGATGCGGGGGCGGACCGCGTCCTCGACAGCCTGTGCGACCCTCAGGCTGTGCTCCTCGCTGTCGCAGAACTCTCTTCGCACTGCCAGTAGTTCGGCTGAGACGGCAACCGCGTGGTTCGGCCGTATCGGACTGGTACCGTCACCACTATGACGCTCTCCGTGGAAGCCGACCGCATGGTGGATCTCCGGAAGGAACCGGTCGACCAGGTCCTCGACCAGGTCGAGCAGCGCCTCGGCACGGCGCTCGACCGGACCCGTCTCATCCGCAAGCGCAGGTCGATCGGAGCGTGCACTGGCCGAGACACCTGGGTCCGCGTGGAGCGTCGTCCGTGGGCGAGAGCCCAGGAACAGGGCTGGGCCGGTACCGAGACTGCTGCAGTGCTGGAAGGCGTTGCGATGCCCCGTTGGGTGGGCTCGGTGGTATGGCAGGAGATGAGCGGCACGGCGATCTGGCGAGCGGACGAGACGTCGCTCATCCCTGGCAGCCCGGTCGGCACGGCTGTTCTGGCCGCGGATCCGGATCTCCCGGATGACTGGTGGAATGCCCTGAACACTTCGCTGGATGCCCTCGCCGTCCAGACAACGAGCAGGACAGCGACGCCGGACACCGAGCTGATCACCCAGCAGCTGGTCGACCAAAGGATCCGCGCCGCGTTCCCCGCTGCCGTGAATACTGCAGTGGCGTCCTGGTCTGCGGCGCACGCCGATCTGAACTGGGCGAATGCCACTGGCCCCGAGCTCTGTTTGTTTGATTGGGAGGATTGGGGGATGGCGCCGCGCGGACTGGATTCCGCCTCGCTCCTGGCCGCGTCCCTCGCCGTCCCGGCACTCGCGGACCGCGTGCGCAGTGAGCGACGGGCGGACCTTGAGAGCCGGGACGGCATGGTGATGCGCCTCTTCGTGCTGGCAAAGATCGCCGGCCCGCACGCCCACCCAGACGACCCTCGGGTGGCACCTGCCCGAATGGAGGCTGAGCAGTTGATCAGCCTGCTTCAAGAGGGGTGACGGGTGGACCTCTCGGCCAGAAGGCGCCGGTACCAGTTGATGCGCTCAGCGGTGACTGCCAGCCCAGTGGCGGCGACCAACTCCCGTAGGTGCTTCGGTCGGTCGGTGCCGACCGCGACCGCGCCCACCGACGGCAGTTCGAAGGCGAGGCGGAAGGCCGCCTGCACGGGAGTCGACTCGCCGGTGGCATCCGCTAGGAAGAGCCGTGGGTCGCTCTTCCGCCACGGGGCGTTGGTGAGGTCCCCGCCAAACGGGCTCATGCCCCAACGCCGTTCGGGTGGCACGCCCCACCTCCGTGCCAGGGTCTCACCGGCTTCCAGGACCTCGTGGCCGACGAGCAGCCCAGACCGGACCATCAACGCATCTGGAGCGACCGGAAGTGACCCGCCGAGCGCGGCCATGTTGCACGGGTTCCATGATGCGACTCCCCACGCCCCACACCACCCTGCTGCTGCAGCCTCAGCCAGGACACCGCAGGCGCCGGCCAACTGCTCCTCGCCCCGCTCACTGGCAGCGAGCGAGGCTTCCGGATTGTGCAAGAACACTATGTCCGGCACGCGGCCCAGGTCACGGCTGGTGCGCACCATCGCGGCACGGAGATCCGCGGGCTCGAGGCTATGGCGCGCCCGGCCGCCGGGGGCGGGGAGGTACCCGACCTTGGTGGAGACCGTGAAGCTCGGCGGCGCGCACAGACCCTCCTTCGCCAACAGGCCGGCCACCGCATGGACATCGTTGCCCACCGCAGCCTCGGCCTCCGCCAAGTCCACAGGGTGCCCGCTGAGCAGCAGCCGCAGCGCAGGCTCCGCCTTCGCAGTGAAGCTGAGGCGCCGGCCAGCCGCTGTCACTTCCACTGTGCTGTCGCTGACCCGGATCTCCGGGCGGAAGCTCGTGGTGCAGACCACCCCCGCCAGCGGACCGAGCACGTCCAGGTACGGTACCTGCCGAGCCGGGCCGGCATTGCGCTCGTAGTCGCCGAGGAATGCGGCCGGAGGCCGCGACTCGAGCAGCGCCCGAGCGGCGGCGAGCAGCTGGTGAGTGGCGGCCCCCGAAGTGCGGTCGAGATCGTGCCGGAAGACTTCCTGGTCGCGGCACCAGTCGCCGAGCCAGGCCATCCAACTCGCCCCGGTCCGCTTGGTGATGCCAAACGTGACGTGCAGCGAGTGACCGGCTTCACCGTGGCCGACTCGAGTCGCCCGATGCCAGTAGCCCCGCGGGATGTGCATCACCTCGCCAGCACGAAGCAGCCCCGACCAGACCACATCCTTGCTCGGCGTGGAGTTCGGGTCGGCGTCCCGATACATCGGTGCGGTGCGCGAAGTACCACGGACCTCCCAGCCCTTCTCGCCCGCAAGCTGGACCACGATCACATCGTGGTCATCCCAATGCAGCGGGAACCCTTCCGCCTCGCCAGTGGTCCAGTAGACGTTCACCTGGACCCGTTCCCGGCTCCACCACTGCAGCGCACGGCACGCCACTTCCAGCGTTGGGTCGGCCACGTTCGCCTGGTCGAGGATCACCGTCGCCCCCTCTTCGAGCAGCCGTCCCAAGGCATTCATGTTGACCATCGAGATGCTCTGGCCCCGGGGACTGACGCTGTCCGTGAAGTAGACCGCCGGGTGGACCTCCACGCCTTCCTGGAACACCCGGAACTGCGGGCGGGCGAGACTGCGCCGCATCACCAGGTCGAGAAGCCGCTCCGGGGTGAGCAACCGCCCCGACAGGTCCTGGGCCCCCATGTCTCCTCGTGCGAACCGATCGCCGATCCGCTTCGGTCCCGTCCAACCCAGAGTCGCCTCCACAGCCCTGACCAACTTGTGCTCCATACATACCTCCCCTGAACTCGATCACCAGGCCGGGCCGGCCGGTGGGTGGGCAGGAAGTTGTCCGCCACCCACCCACCGGCCGGCTCACTCACTCGCTGTCGTGCAGATTGCCGTCGCCGCCGGGCCACGGCGCGTCGCCGCTGGAGCCTGCGTTGTCCGAGCGGAGACTGTCGTACCGGTCGTGCACCGCCCCAAGCTCATCGACCGCGAGCAGCAGTTCCTCATCCGGTTGGCTTGCCAACGTTCACTCCTCTCATGCCCCCGGGCTAGCGGAGGCGGACGGCGTGCGAGGTACCGCCGGCTGGCGACCTCGCACGGGTTGCTCATCATCATGTGGTTGTTACCTGCAGTCATATGTCCTGGTGCATACGGAAGTTGGGCCTCCGGGCATAGCGTCGTCGCGCCCTGCTGGCGCAAACCGATAGTGGGGCTGGGCAGTATGTGTCTCCGCGCCGGGCACCTTGCTCCAGCCCCGCCGCTGCTCGTAGCGGTGGGGCGTGGCCTTGCACTGCTTCCCGCGAAGGATCGGTCAGGTGGGTGCGCCAGGGCGCTCCGGCTGGAGACGTCTCGGGACGTCCCCAGGGCGTCCCGAAACGTGGTTGGAAGGCACCCAATGGAGCGCCAGAATCGGGGGATTCTCCGGGTTGGCGGTGCGAGGGAATTGATGCCCGGAGCACGCTGCCACCTCTGAAACTGGCTCAATTCGCACAGCTCTCCTCCTGGAGATTATTCCCTCTGAAAGAGGTGCCCGTGGAGCACGAAATCAGGCAGGCCTCCCTGAAGGTGATGGACAACCGGTACTCGCCCGGCATGCGCAAATGGAACCTTCGGTTCGGCATTACGTCCCGCTGCAATATCCGTTGCCAGTACTGCCTTCCGGAGGGAAAGCAGGGGGTCATCGTTCAGCCGTCGCTGAAGGAGGCGATCGAGGTCCTGCAGGCCGGCTACGACATTGGCTTCCGGCGGGTCCACTACACCGGCGGGGAGCCGACGGTGCGCAGGGACTTCGTGGATCTGCTGCGCGCTGGCAAGGAGATCGGCTATGACCAGCAGATCGTCACGACCAACGGCTACCGCCTTCACCACTTCATCGAGGAGGCGATCGACGCCGGCCTGACCCGCGCGATCGTCAGCATCGATACCCTGGACGAGCAGCGCAACCTGCTGATCACCCGACGGGGCTTTCACAGTGACACCCTGTGCAGCATCGAGCGCTCGGTCGAACTGCTGCCGACCCTGACGAAGATCTCGTGCGTGACGATGCGCGACACCCTTCACGAGCTGCCCGCGTTCATCGACTACGCCCGCGAGCTGAACAGCAGTGGAGGGGCAGGCCAGTTGGCGATCAAGCTGAACCAGTTCTTCCCCTCCAACCCCGCCCAGCTCGGTGCCGAGGGCGAGGCGTTCTGGAAGGACCAGTTCGTAGAGGAGGGGGCGATCCTCGAAGCGCTCGCGAAGGCCGGCGAGCTGCGGCCGGTGCGGCGGGAGTCTATTGAGGGCGACAACCCGAGCTACAACTACTACGAGATCGGCGATACCGGGGTGAAGGTCGCAGTGCTCGCGATGTTCTCCTGGGACTATCCGTGCGGCGGCTGCTGGAAGCTGCGGATCAGCCCGAACGGGATGACGACGGTCTGCATCAGCCAGAAGAACCCCCCGGTCCTGTGGGGGATGTCGCTGGACGAGAAGCGGGAGACGTTCAAGCGGCTGACCGGCTACCGCGACAGCGAGCAGTTCGACATCGACAATCCGAATCGCAAGCACTACCGCGACCAGCTCGGCGAGCTGCGGTTCGACAAGGTCGTCGGCGAGCAGAAGACGATCGCGCACTTCCGCACCATCTTGACCCGCGAGGCGCTGGAAGCACGGGGTGAGATGTGACGGACCTGGAGCGCCTGTGCTTCGGCACCTCGACGTTCGTGGCCGGCCGTCTGCTGCCCGGCAAGGACTCCCGGCCCGGACTGGCCGCGCTGCGCACCGCGCTGAAGGCCGGGGTGCGCACGATCCACTCCAATCCGCACCTCGGCACGCAGTGGGCGGTGCGGGAGGTGCTGGACGAGGTCGGTCCGGTTGCCGGGCTCCGTCACCTGGTCAAGGCGGAGTGCCCGCTGCGGGGGGATCTGGAGGCGCGCATCAACACGGCCATCGAGATGTCCACCGGCCAGCTGGGCATCAGCCGGATCGACGCGGTGGTGCTGCAAGTTGATCTCAAGCGCACAGAGCGGACTGAACTGCTCAATGATCAGCGGGCGTTGAGGGAATTCTACCGGTACGGCGCCCGGGTGGCGTTCGCCTCCGGCCGGGTCGGCGCGGTCTACGCCTACTGCCACGGCCCCGCAGTCGTCCGGGCC
Organism: Kitasatospora sp. LaBMicrA B282; assembly: GCF_050325825.1. NCBI lineage: Bacteria > Bacillati > Actinomycetota > Actinomycetes > Kitasatosporales > Streptomycetaceae > Kitasatospora > Kitasatospora sp. LaBMicrA B282. Next base: position 69,455 of record NZ_JBNQTI010000006.1, on the reverse strand, counting down.
GCCCTGCGGGAGGAGTCCATCACGGCCATCGCGGCCCAGTACCACCTCGCCTCATCCTGGCCGATCTCCCATCTGGCCCAGATCTCTCAGGCCGGCTGCGGTTTCGTCGGGATGTCACCGCTTAACCGCGGAGCCCTGATCGACCCGCTCGCCCGCACCGCCAGCAGCAGACTCCGACCTCTCGCCTGGTCGCTACAGGATCCGCGTGTGGAGACCATCGCCATCACCATGTCCTCGCCGGAGCACGTCCACGAAGTGATCGACACCGTCCGGAACTCGCAACGCCAAGGCCCTCCGGTCCCCGTACCGGCAGCACCGGGCGCAAGGAGGCCGTCCTGTGACTGACCGCGCCCTGTCACGACCGGCTCCCGTGAGCCGCACCCTGGCTGACAGCGTGATCCATGTCCCCAGAGCCCTGCGCCCGTCCTTGGGAGGCCGGGAGCGGATCGGCGGGCGCTGTTGACTCTGACCCTGGGGCTGAACTTCGGCACCCACGACGCGGCGGCGGCCATCGTTCACAACGGGACGGTGGTCGCCGCCGTCGAAGAGGAGCGCCTGAATCGGATCAAGAACACGAAGGTGTTCCCCGAGCGGGCGATCCGGGCCTGCCTGAACCTGGCCGGCGCCCACCCGCAGGACCTCGACCAGGCAGCGCTGTTCGTGGACCCGAAGCTTCACCTTCTCCTGGCACCGTCGAACCTGCGCTACGGCACACCGGCGTCGATCGGCTCGCTGCTGTCCGACCTGGACAAGTACCGCGCACGGCGCCGACTGCCCCACGCAGTTCACCACAGCGGCCTCTTACCGGGCCACCTGCCGCTCGTGCCCGTGCCGCACCACCGGGCGCACGCCGCCAGCGCCTACCTGACGTCTCCCTTCGATGACGCCCTGGTCGTGACCCTCGACGGCCGCGGCGAATACGAGACCGCGGCGATCTACGACGGCATCAACGGCCGGATGACGAGGCGCCATCACATCGTCTACCCGCACTCGTTCGGATACCTGTACAGCGCCCTGACCCGCTACCTCGGCTTCCGGCCACAGAGCGACGAGTACAAGGTGATGGGCCTGGCAGCCTACGGAGGCCCCCGGTACCTCGATCATCTGCAGCACCTTGCCCGACTCGACCCGTGCACCGGCCGACTGCACCTGAACCTGCGCTACTTCGACCACCACCGCCGAGCCAGCGCCCGCCGAAGCCTGTTCAGCCCCGCTCTGGTCGAACTCCTCGGGCAGCCCCGACGCGTCGGAGAAGAGATCACAGACCGGCACCGCGACATCGCGCGCGCCCTCCAGCACCTCCTGGAGCAGCTGGTCGGCTCCTACCTCGCCTTCGCCCAGCGGCTCGTGCCACGGCGATCGCTCTGCCTGGCCGGCGGCGTCGCGCTCAACTGCGTCGCCAACGCCACGGTGATCGCCTCAGGCCGGTTCGACCGGATCTTCATCCAGCCCGCCGCAGGCGACGCCGGGACCTCCGTCGGCGCAGCACTGGCCACTGTGGCCAGCCCAGCACGGCGCCCTCTGCGACACGCCTTCCTCGGCCCCTCCTACGACGAGGAGACCATCCGCGCGGCCCTGAGCGGCATCCCTGCCGACCGGTACCGGGTGCGGCGCACGGCCGAGCCGCACCGGGAAGCCGCACGGCTGCTCAGGGCGGAGAAAGTGATCGGCTGGTTCCAGGGCCGCATGGAGTTCGGACCGCGGGCGCTGGGAGCCCGCAGCATCCTGGCCTCTCCCCAGCACGCCACGACCGCTGCCCGGATCAACGCCATGATCAAACAGCGGGAGGCGTTCCGCCCGTTCGCACCGGCCGTACTGGCAGAGCGCGCCCACGAGTTCTTCGACCTGCCGTCCGCCGGCGCACTCGTCTACCCGTACATGCTGGCGACCGGCACGGTGCGCCAGCAGCAGCGGCATCGCCTTCCAGCCGTGGTCCACGTGGACGGCTCCGCGCGGGTCCAGACGGTGCACCGGGGCACAAACCCCTTGCTGTGGAACGTCATTGATGCTTATCAACAGCTCTCGGGCCTGCCCGTCGTGCTGAACACCTCGTTCAACGGCGCGGACGAACCGATCGTCTGCAACCCGAGCGATGCGGTCGCAACCTTCCTGAAGTGCGGCCTGGACGCACTCGTGGCCGGCCCGTACGTCATCGAGGAGACCACCCGGTGAGCCACCCTGGCGGCATCGTCCCCGACCCCTTACGCAGGGCAGTGGAACGAGAGTTCGGCCCCGTCCTTCACATCGAGGAGCGCCCTGGCGGGCACACCCCCGGCATTAGCGCCGCCCTCACCCTGACCCAGCGACGCGTCTTCCTCAAGGCGATAGCCGTCTGCCACCCGCTCTCGAAGGGCCACCAGCTGGAGGCCGGGATCAACTCGGTCCTGCCACCCGGCCTCGGCCCCCGGCTACTGTGGTCCGACACCGTCGACGGCTGGCTCGCCCTCGTCTTCGAGCACGTCGATGGCCGCCACCCGGATCTGAGCCCACGCTCACGGGACATCCCGAAGGTGCTGGAGAAGATCAGCATGCTGATCGACGTCCTGTCCCCGAGCCCGTACACGGGTGCCACTGCGATCAGTGACCACCGTGCCTACCGGGCGGCGCCGGCGGAACTCCTTGCCGGTGACACGCTGCTCCACTGCTCCCCGCGGCCGGACAACCTGATCATCAACAGCGAGGTCCACGTGATCGACTGGGGCTCCAGTCGGCTGGGGGCGGGCTGGTTGGTAGCTGCGTTCATGGTGCCGCACTTCATCGTGGCCGGGCACAGCCCCCGCGGCGCCGAAGTACTCGTCCAGAGCATCCCGGCATTCAAGGCAGCGCCGCGCGAGGCCGTCACGACCGTCGCCCTGATCCTGGCGACCTACTGGAGCAGCCGCATCGACCACTACCCGCCCGGCGCCCTATACGAGTACCGGGTCCGGGCCGCCCACGCTGCCGGCACCTGGGCGGACCACTGCGACACGCCGTAGACGGACGGCTGGCCTGCAGCGGTCCCCGCCCCAGGCCATCCGCGGCACCAGAATGACCCTCAGCCCGTATCGGTTCAGCTCATCCTGAGCGGTCCGAACCTGAGGAGCAGCGCATGTGCCGCACCATCCCGCCGTCCGTCCTTGCCCCCGTGGAGGAAGCTGCTCGTGATGGCATCGAGCGTTTCGGTGCTGGGTGCCTGATCCGCGAAGGTGGCCGGATCCTGCTCCTTCGACGCAAGCAGGGCGACTGCATGGCGGGCCTGTACGAACTGCCGTCCGGAGGTGTGGAGCCTGGTGAGAGCGTGGAGGAGGCAGCGCTGCGGGAGACCCTGGAGGAGTGTGGCTTGGTGGTGACGATCACCGGCTACCTGGGCTCCGTCGACTACACCAACCGCAGTGGGCAGCGGGGTCGTCAGTACACCTTCACCGCCACCGCGCCGAGCACCGAGCCCATCGTCCTGAGCGAGCACGACGACTTCGTGTGGGCAAGGCCGGACGCCCTGCCGAACGTCTCGAAGGCGGTGCGCGGGCTGATCGCGCTGGCTGAGTGGCGCTGATCAACTTCGGAAGCCGACCCTCACGGGAGCTGACGGCAGGAGGCTGCTGAGCTGGCAAGACAGCTATTCGCGCCCATCATCATGGCGTCGCTCAGAGTGATCGGCTGAATCTGGACGGCGATTCTGCGTTGCTCGCGGCGCCCGGGCGTTCTATCCTCTGGGCAACGCGCTGACGGAGACGAGTAACCGCAGGGCACGCGAGCCGAGAGAGCTGCCGGCAGCTGGGAAGGCAGTCTCGCGTCCTGTGGCGAATCCCCTCCCGAGTGCGGGGAGGAACGGCCACCAGGCCCAATGCCCCGCCGGTTCGCTCCCGTTATCGAGCTGTCGAGGCCGTCATTTCCGGATGACGGCGAAGGCGTGGTGGCACCGCGAGTTCCCTTCTCGCCCACGCCCCCAAGGGATCACGTCGGACCTCCGACTGATCGATGGGACCCGAAATGCTGGACATCACCGTGATCCGCGAGCACCCTCAGCGCGTCGAGCGCGCGCTGGCAAAGCGAGCCGTTCACATCGACCTCACCGCCTTCCTCGCCCTGGACGAGAGGTACCGGCAGGGCACGACCGAAGTCGAGACGCTACGCGCCGAGCGCAAGAAGATCTCTCGCGAGATCGCGCGACTCAACCCGGCGGACCCGGTAGCCATTGCCAAGCGCACAGAGGCGACCGAACTCGGCACCCGCCTTGCCGCCTTGGAGGAGCAGCTCACCGCCCTGGCCGGCGAGCGCCAGGCATTCCTCGACCAACTGCCCAACCTGCCCGACGAGGACGTGCCGACTGGCGGCAAGGAGCAGAACCAGGTCGTCCGCGAGCACGGTGCTCGACCTGCCTTCGACTTCGAGCCGCAGAACCACGTCGACCTGGCCCGTCGACTGGGTCTGATCGACTACGAGCGGGGCGTCAAGCTCGGCGGCACCGGGAACTGGGTCTACCGCGGCAACGGCGCTCTGCTTGAGTGGGCGCTGCTGAACTTCTTCATCGAGACCCATGTTCAGGACGGCTACGAGCTGATCCTGCCGCCCCACCTGCTGACCTATCAGGCTGGCTACACCGCAGGCCAGTTCCCCAAGTTCGCCGAGGATGTCTTCGCGCTCGAACAGGGTCCGGCTGGGCCGCAGCGGTTCCTGCTGCCGACCTCGGAGACCGCCCTGGTCAACCTTCACCGCGACGAGGTCCTGCAGGAGGCTGAGTTGCCGCGCAAGTACGTCGCCTACTCGCCCTGCTACCGGCGCGAGGCCGGCAGCTATCGCGCCGCCGACCGTGGAACCCTTCGTGGCCACCAGTTCAACAAGGTCGAGATGTTCCAGTTCGCACACCCCGACCACTCCGACACCGCCCACGAGGAACTCCTGACCAAGGCAGCGAACTTGGTCGAGGCACTCGGTCTGCACCACCGCATCACCCGGCTGGCCGCCGAGGACACCAGCGCCTCGATGGCCAAGACCTTCGACGTCGAGGTCTGGCTGCCCAGCATCGACGGCTACGTCGAGGTGAGCTCGGTATCGAACGCCCGGGACTACCAGGCCCGGCGCGGCAACATCCGCTACCGCCCCGCGACAGGAAAGGCCGCCTACGTGCACACCCTCAACGGCTCCGGGCTGGCCACCAGCCGCCTGGTGCCTGCCCTACTGGAACAGCACCAACAGGCGGATGGAACCGTCGCGGTGCCGGCGGTGCTGCAGCGCTGGCTCGGCTGCAAGTCCCTGAACCCAGCGGTACCCGCGTAGTCGAACCAGTGGTAGGACCGGACCACGCGTCCTGGTCTCCATCGCCAGCATGGGCCCCTGTATGGGCCACCGGTAGCCATGGCGGTGGCCCGTACAGCGCGTGCCCTCTTGCCGCAACGAATGGACCAGGCACCAGCCGGGATGGCCAGGGCTCAGCTGCGCCTGGCCAGCGCAGCGTCGATACGGCGCGGTCGAACCGACCATCTTCGCTCCGTCGTCTCCCCTCTCGGCCGCTGACGCGTCGGCCGCCGAGGGGGCGCATGAAACCTGCAGTCCGGGGAAGGTCCGAGGCGTGAACGAGATCTTGCCCGAGGCCGCCTGGCACATCGCTGAACAGACACTGGCGGAGAGCCTCCCCAGGCGGTGGGCGCACTCCCAGGGCGTGGCTCGCCAGGCCGGCCGGCTTGCTCCGGTGCTCGGTCCGGACGCGCCCCTGCTGGCCTCGGCCGCCGTGCTTCACGATGTCGGCTACGCCCCCGAGCTGGCCGTTACCGGGTTCCACCCGCTGGACGGCGCCAGGAATCTGCGGGACGTGCACCGGGCGGACGACCGGCTGACCCGCCTGGTCGCCAACCACTCCTTCGCCCTCTTGGAGGCCGACCTGCGCGGGATCCGGCCGTTCCTGGAGTCGGAGTTCCCGCTGCTCGAGGACCAGGTGCTGGTGGACGCACTGGTGTACTGCGACATGACCACCACGCCCGACGGCGAGCCGACCACCTCGCAGCAGCGGATCACGGAGATCACCGGCCGGTACGGCGGCGACAGCGTCGTGGGCCGGTTCATCCGGCAGGCCGAGCCTCTGATCCACACCGCTGTCGCCCGGACCGAGGACCGCATCGCCGTCGCGGCGGTTCAGCCGAGGTAGGGGTACTTGCCGCTGAGGTAGTGGCCGATTTGCTCGCGCATACTCGGGTGGATGTCGTACTCGTCCAGGTCGCCCGGCCGCACCCAGCGCACACCGTCGGCCTCGTCGTTGATCGTGGGGCTGCCGCCGACGGGGCGGCCGGTGTAGACGACCTCGAACTGCTGGCGGGCTTCGCCGTTGCTGCTGTAGACGACGATGTGTTCCGGGTTGGAGTAGACCCCGAGGAACCCGGTGATGACGGCCTTGATGCCGGTCTCCTCCTCGCACTCGCGTACCGCACAGTCAGCGGCGGACTCGCCGATGTCCTGCTTCCCTCCGGGCAGCGCCCACTGCCCCGTGTCACGCCGGCGCTGCAGCAAGATCTCGCCGGCCTCGTTCTGCACGAGCAGGTTGCTCGCGGGCACCAGCGAGTTCGCGGCCGGTGCGTCCGGATCGCCGTAGTACTCAGTCCTGCCGGCCATGAGGCTGACCCCCCAGTGCGTCGTCGGTCCACAGCCGGGCGGAGTCCCAGACCGCGTCGAAGCTTGAAGCGTAGCCATCGAACCAGCCCAACCCACCGTCCTTCTGAAGGTGCAGCAACGGGTTGGCGGACGCCGGCTGGCCCCAGACGTGGGGGTTGACCAGCAGGTCGTCGTCGTAGCGGAACAGCGAGTTGTAGAGCGTGGTGTCGTGCAAGCGGATCTCGCAGCCGGGCGTGCCCAGCAGCGGTCGGTAATAGGTGAGGGAGGCGCCGATCTTCGCTGCGAGCGCGTCGCCGATGCCCTCCTCGCGTCCGCGGATCGCTACTGCGCGGCCCTGCGGGTGGCCGAAGCACAACCGGACCTTCACCCCGGCCGCCGCGCGCTGTGCCAGCATCGTGGCGATGCGAGGGTTCGACTGGGCGAAGAAGGTCCCCGAGAACACCAGCACGTCGATGCACTGCTCTGCCTCCAGCAGCAAGGAGAGCCACACCTCCCGCGGAACGCTTGCACGGTCGGGGTAGGCGGCCACGAGGCCGGCGCCGGGACCGGTGACCTGTGCGGCCCGGGGGTGGGACTCAGGCCAGAGGAAGGCCTCCTCCACCTGGAGATGGTGCGCGATGGTCCACCGGTGACGGGCATGGGGAACACGACCGGCTAACCAGCGGGTCACGGTCTTGGGGTCCACCTCGCAGACCGTTGCGAGTGCCGCAGGGGGCACACCGCGCTGGGCGAGTGCGGAGCGCAATCGCTCGTTCACAGCGGATATCCAACCGGACTCAGCGGGGGATCCGCAAGGACGTCTTGGGACGCGCTGCGGCCGACTCTTGCCCGACGTGCCGCCTACGCTGGCCCGATGGCGCTCATCGTCTTGTGGGACATTGACCACACGCTCATCGACAACGCAGGGGTGAGCAAGGAGATCTACAGTGCGGCCTTCGAGGCCGTGGCGGGGTGCCGGCCATCGGCCCCCGCGGTGACGGAGGGCCGCACCGATCGGCTGATCATGGGGGAGATGTTCGACCGGAACAGGCTGATTCAGCCGACGTGGCACGCCGTCCAGGAGGCCCTTGAGGTAGCCGGCCGCGAGCGCTTCGAGACGCTGCGGCAGCGGGGCCGTGTGCTTCCCGGTGTCCGGGAGGCCCTGAGGGCGCTCGCGCAGAAGCCCACGGTCATCTCGTCTGTGCTGACCGGCAACATCGAGGCAAACGCCCACGTGAAGCTGGCGGCCTTCGGGCTCGACGAGCTGGTGGACCTGGAGGTCGGCGCGTACGGTGCCGACCACCGAGACCGCGCCGCGCTTGTTGGAGTGGCCCGCGACCGTATCCGCACCGCCTACGGCGTACCCGCCGAGACACCAGCGGTGCTAGTTGGCGACACCCCCCGCGATGTCGAAGCTGCGCTGTCCAGCGGGGTTCGGATCATCGCAGTTGCTACCGGAGTCCACACCACCGAGGAGCTTCGAGATGTCGGCGCCGAAACGGTGCTGCCGGACCTGACCGACACGGTCGCTCTGCTGGCCCACTTCGCGTCTGCCGCCAAGCTCGGCGGCTGACGTACCGTCTGGGCACATCTCGCCGGGTGGCTCGCGTTCAGCGAGCGGGCAACTTGGTGCCGGGCGACTCGGCTTGGTCGAGCGTGAGCGTGTTTGGTATCGGGCGTTCGCGGGCTGTCGGGAGTGATCGCCTGCTGCCAGCCGCTGTGGCAGCGGCGACAGCAGGCGATCACTGGCGCTCGACCGCCCGTCTGATGGGACCGAGACTGGATCAGGCGCCGTGGAAGCTGACGATGAACCGCAGCTTGGTGTTACGCAGGGGAGCCAGTGCCATGATTCGGCAGGGCACCTTGTCGTCGCCACCGTGGGGCATGCGCATGTACCGGACATCGCCATCGGGATGCACGTAGTAGTCGTGCCGGTCCCAGAGTTCCTGTGCTTCGGGACAGCCTTCCATGATGTCCCGCACGAGCTCCTTCAGCTGCTCGTTGTCGGGATTTTGAGCCGCCACGGTCCTGATCTGGGCAAGGAATGGCGCGGCCCAGTCTTCCTTCCACCTGACCATTTGCTCGCGGGCTTCAGGGAAGAGGAAAGACCAGCGCATGATGTTGGGCTGGTACACCCACGGGTACAGCTCTCTGGAGGGACTGTTATGGGCGACGACGTTCCAAGCGATGTCAGAGATGTAAGCCGGGTGAGGCAACATCATGTCGAGCATCCGCTGCATATCGACGTCCATCGCCGCCATCGCGTCCGGTTCCGGGTCCCGCTGCCTGGGTGCGCGCCCGAGTGCGTGATGGAACAACGCCAATTTTTCCCCCTCGTTCAGGCGAAGCGTGAAGGCCACTCGCTCCAGGAAATCCTCGCTGAAGTTGGCGGCCGGCTCCCCATTTTCGAGCTTGCTGTACCAGCGAAGGGATACGCCGGTATATCTAGCCATCTCCGTCTTTGTGACAGGAGTCGTTCGGCGGCTGGCCGTTTTCACGAGGCCTGGCAGTGCATTGGGATCCAGGCGACGACGCCAGCGCTCGACCATTCCTGCCAGAGTCTCGTCACGGGCGGCAAGGCGTTCGTGAGCGGTTCTCATGACTGCTGAGTCTAAGCAGCGGGTGGGGAGTGGACATCACCGGGGATCGTGTGGCGAACGCCACAGCGGCCTTAAATACCTGACCTTATAACGGGACGATCACGGGAGCTGTTCTCGGGTGATGATCCGTCAGTCGGACTTGATCAATGGGCCCGATTCTCATGCGGCGTCAGGAGGTGCCAATGGGGCCGGACATGGCCGACGTGAGGGTTCTGGTGACACGGTTGGCTGATTACGCAGAGTGATCGATATGCGTAGCGAAGGACTGTCAGCGCCGGAACTGGTAGTTCCGGAACTGGTAGTTCCGGAACTGATTGTTCGTGTCGCGATTTGGCAAGGTGTGAGCCCTGGGCGCGAGTCCCAGGCTCGGATCCGTACTACCCCCTGCACCCTGCTTGGAGCCCTCATGTCTCGATCCGCCCTTGTCATCGGTGGCAGCCGCGGCATCGGCATGGCCGTCGCGCGGCAGCTCGCCGCAGACGGTCACACCGTCTCGATCACCTCCCGCACGGGCGAGTCCCCGCAGGAGGGGCTGAACGCGGTCAAGTGCGACGTCACAAGGCCGGAATCGGTGGAGAGCGCCTTCGCTGAGGTCGAGGCAGCCCAAGGGCCGGTCGAGATCGTGGTGATCAACGCGGGCATCACCCGCGACGCGTTGCTTCTTCGCATGACTGAGGAAGACTTCGACGCCACGCTTCAGACCAATCTGGCCGGCGCGTACCGAGTCGCCAAGCGGGCCGCGAAGGGCATGCTGCGCTTGAGGCGCGGGCGACTGGTGTTCATCTCCTCCGCGGGGGCGATGACGGGTGAGGCTGGTCAGGCCAACTATGCAGCGTCCAAGGCCGGCCTGATCGGCTTCGCCCGCTCCCTGGCCCGGGAGCTGGCCTCGCGCGGCATCACCAGCAACGTGGTCTCTCCTGGTCTCACGGAGACCGACATGACTGCTGTGCTGACCGATGGCCAGCGCGAGTCGTTGCTGCAGCGGGTGCCGATGGGCCGCATGGCCCGGCCGGAGGAGGTCGCGGCTGTGGTGTCGTTCGTGGCTTCCGATGCCGCGTCGTACGTGACCGGTGCGGTGATCCCGGTCGACGGCGGCGTCGGCATGGGCCACTGATCCCCTTGGCGGTCGGTTCGGGTCCTGGTCACGCGAGGGGATGACCAGGCCCCGTTCCGGCGAACCGCAGGACGGTGCGCGTCATCTTGAGCCAATCGGAGCTGTCCCCCTGTCAGCTGGGATTGGCCTAGTGCCGTTTCCCGTGTCTTGTGCGGTGCGCACGCTGGGCACGAATCGGATGCGGCACTCTATTCTGACCGTCCAATCCTTACGAGGAATCGGTGTCCACTCTCAAATTCTCGCCGCCGCAATCATCGGCTTTCAGGCCAGCGAGACCGCATCTCTCGCGCACTCCGCGTTCCGATGCTTTCTGTGCGGATGAAGCGCTCAGTCCTCTTTCCAATTCCAGCCCAGTAGGCCGAGAAGCCGGTCGACTCGGGGCTATCGCGGGCCAGGCTAGGCCACCGCAGGCGGCGCACGGCCGGCAGCCGGAGGGAATCCCGGCATGCTGACAGCGATGCGCCGGCTACGCAGGCAGTGCGAGCGAAAGCTGTCGGACCTGCCGCTCCCGGAGCCGTTTAGCCTCGAAGCTCTGGTGACCAACATGGAGGCGGCCACCGGTCGCACGATCAAGATGGTGCCGCTTGACGACCGCAGGAGCGATCTCCGCACAGCCTGCGGCTTGCGCGTCCGCACTGGCGACCTCTCCTTGATCTTCTATCGCCCGCGCCCCACCCAGAACCAGACTGACCACGTGAAGCTCCACGAGCTGGTGCACGAATGGTTCGACCACGGCACCACGCTGGGAGAGGCAGAGTTCCGACTGCTCGTCCCCGAGTACCTGCGCCAGAGCCTCTCTGATCGCATGGGCAGTGGTCTCGTCGTCCAGGGACGCGCGCGCTACGACACCCGCGAGGAGCAGGAAGCAGAGCTGTCCGCCTCGCTGATCAAGCGCATCGTCCGGCGCCAGCAGCTACCCGCAGGAGGCGACCTGGTCAGCCTCCTTGAGTCCACCCTGTCGCACCCCGTGGCCGCCCCCCGGCGAATCCAGAAGTAGGAAGGAAGTTCCGTGCTAGCTTTCGCGGCTTACGCCGCCGCGACCATGATGACTGTGGTCGCGGTGTGGCGGTTGCCGGCCGTCCTGTACGGGGACGCGCACCGGCGCGCCCTGTGGGGCTGTTACGCGGGCTTCGCGGCCGCTCTGTGGCTCAAGAGTCCTGGTGTGATCAGCCTGATGGACCACCAGCCGATCGTCGACCTGTCGGTCCTGCTCAAGCACTTCGTCAGCACGGGAGCGATCCTTGCGATCCTCACCTATGTCGTCGCGTGCTACGGCAGAACAGATCAGGAAGTGATCCCGCGCCACGTCGCCGTGGCGCGCTGGATCGAGAAAACCGCGTGGAAGGCCGCAGTCGGGCAACTTGCGGTGATGACACTGCTTTTCTTCACCGTGGTGAACCGCAGCCGGCCGAGCGTGGACTTCGTGCCCGACCATGCCGGGCAGTGGGGCGCCATTCTGTATGAGAGCATTTTCTACGTGTATCTCGGCGCTTCGTCGGCCGTCACGTGCTACCAGTGGTCCAGCGCCATGCGACGCGCAGACACTCGTCTCTTGCGCACTGGCCTGGGCCTGATGGCCTTCGCAATGGTCATCGGTGTGGCGTACGTGCTGATCCGTACGACCTTCATGTGGGTCACCATCGTCACGCCGCTCGATCCCGCCTTCGACCACAAGCTGGGCGTCGATACCGAATACATGCAGATCCTGCTGTTCATGACGTTCGCCGCGGGCGTGAGTATTCCGACCACCAATGCCGCCGCCTCTCGGTGGCGGTCCTGGCGGGCGCTGTGGCATCTGTACCCGCTGTGGCGTGACCTGATCAGCGTGTTCCCTGAAGTTGCCTTCCAGGAGCCGGCAAACCGCTGGCGAGAGATCACCCGGACTGACCCGCCGATGGACGTTCGACTGGACAGGTGGATCCAGGACATCGCTGACGTGGTCGAGCAACTGCGCCACCACGCTTCGCCGATCCTGCTGCCCGTCATCGAAGGGGCGGTGGAAGCGACTGTGGATCCGCAGGCAGCCGCCGAGGCGCTGTGGATCAAGGCAGCGCTGGTCAACGCCCGAGCGGGGCACCGCAACGAGGTGCCTGCTCCCGCGCTGCCCAGCAAACCGATCGCGAACAGCAACGCGGAGGCGGCCTGGCTGCTGCGCGTCCGGGAGGCGTACTCCGCCGCGACCGAGATGCAGGTCGCGGAGCTTCTGGCAATCGCCGAGGCGGAGGAGTGCGCCATGGCTCTAGAGGAATTGGCCCTGTGAAGACCGCCCTGGCGCGAATCGTCACCGATGTCCTGCAGCCACGGAACGTGCTGCTGGCCGGGCTTACCGGCCTGGGCGCCGCCGCGGCCGGCAACTGGGCCGGCATCGGTTGGGGGCTGCTGGCGGCGCTGTGCGCCGGCATCATCCCGGCGACGTACATCGAGTGGGAGCGCAAGCGCGGGACCTGGGGCGACCGGCACGTCGTTGACCGGACCAAACGGGCACCGATCTTCTTCGTCATCCTCGGTTCGATCGGCTTCGGGTCCCTCCTGATGCTCCTGGGCCATGCCCCAAGTGACATCCTCCGCGCCATGATCGCCTTGTGGGCGATGACCGTGGGCCTGCTCTCGATCAACACTGTCTGGAAGATCAGTGTCGACAGCGCAGTCGCCAGTGCGGTGGTCACCATGCTGGCGGTGGTCCACTCACCCTGGTGGACGGCCGCGTATCCGCTGGTTGTCGCAGTCTGCTGGTCGCGGGTGGCGCTGAAGTACCACACCGTCGCGCAGACCGTGGCGGGTGCAGCACTCGGTGGGGCAACGGTGGTCGCCTGGCTTTGGTAACGACATGACCCGATGCGGGCCCCCACTCACTAGTGGGGGCCCGCCTTCTGCTGGGCTTCCGCCACGAGGGCGCTGATCTTGGCGAGCATCGCCGGATCGAGACCCGCCTCAGCGCCGCGGGCCGCAAGCCCGAAGCCGTCGGTGTTGCGCAGCGCGAGCAGGCTGATGGCGTCCACGACCTGACGCTCAAGTTCCTCGTCGCTCTGGAAGTACAACTGGGTGACGCCGAAGAACTCGGCCAGGCCTTCGAGGACAACGCCGGCCGCAAGCCCGCTGAGGACCTCGGTCGCCGGCGGCGTACCCGTGCGCAGCGCCTCCACAGTGCCCGCGGAGATGACCTCGACACCGGCATGGCCATTGACGGCCACCGCGATCTGCGCGTCCGTGGGCTGCTCGTGCGGGAAGGTGGTCTCAAGGAGGTACGTGAGCTTCTCGGCGAGCGTCCGGGGGACCGGCAGCGCGGGGACGGTGGGCTCGACGACGATGCCGAACGACCGGTCCTGCGCCGCCAGCAGCTCCTTCTCGCCCACCTTGTAGGCAGCGGCCAGAAGAGGGACGTAGGCGGCGTTGAGTCGCCGTACTCCGCGCTCGGCGTTACTGACGGGGATGTGAGACCTGGCGCCGATCAGCTCGCCGGTCCTCTTCTGTGGGTAGCCGGCATCGCACCGAAGATCGGCCAGGTCCGGTTCACCGAGGCGCGGGAACAGCGAGTCCAGCGACTCGCCGAGCGCCCGCGCGATGGCAGGCAGCCGCTCCGGCTCGGGGAAGGTGGCCCCGGTCTCCCACTTGGCAACCGTGGGCTGTTCGACCCCTACGCCCTCGGCACGCCCCAGGGCCTCCTGCGACAGCTCGCGGGCTCTGCGGGCGCGGCGAAGGTGCTGGCCGTCGAACTGGCGAACGGGCATCCGGGTACTCCTGGCGGCGGCTGGCGATCACGAATCTGGGAAGTCGCCGGGCTATCGGCTTGATAGCGTCATGCATGTAGCATACTGTGCGCTATCAGATGGAGCCCGTCATGCTTCTCGATACCGAGTATCGCATACGGGTCGATAGCGCAAGGCATGTGAGCTTCGCTGTCCGCCTCGGGGGCCTGATGGTGACGGCTCGGGCTGCATGACGCCTGGGATTCGGCTGCGGGAGCGGAAAATCCTGCACTGACCTGGGAGTTAAGGGCTGGATGCGCGGCACCTAGTCGATCTATGGTCGTGCTCCCGCCGCGACGGCAGGCGGGGACAGAGGGAGGGGTGGATGTCGTAGTACGCGGCCGGAAATGAGACCGGCGCCCGGGAGCTACCAACTCCTGGACGCCGGGCCGGCACCTCGAAGGGCGCCGATTCACAACCACGCGGGCGGCGGGACATCTCGGCACGAGACCGCCGCGCGCGCTCCTACAAACCACGGAGTATCGCATGCTCGCCATGCCCACGGAAACCCATCTTTCGGCGATCAGCCCGAGTCAACGACGCCTCGCTCTCCAGCTGGCCGACATGATCCCGGGTGCGGCCATCGTCTGCGTCAGCCTCGCCGACCCCCGGTGGCAGTGGCCCCACCCCTACACGGTGGCGCTCGCCGCGAGCGGAGCGAAACTGCCGCTGAGCCGGACGACGACGAAGGTCGCTGCCCGCTGGGTGCTGCGCACCTGGCCGAACGCGGACTGGACGCGCCCGCACGTCCTCGACCTCGCGACTGGCCAGCTGACCGTCGGCACACTCGTCTCCGCGGCTCGGGGCCGCTGACATGTCCCGGATCCGACCGGTCAAGCCGGAGGCGTACACCTCCGAGACCCTCGCCGAGCTGTCCATCTACGCCGAGCGCACCTTCATGGGGCTGGCCACCGAGTGCGACGACCGCGGCCGACACAAGGACCACGCCGCGATCATCTACGGCAAGCTCTGGGTGGTGCGCGCCGACCAGACGCCGGTCGACGTCGAGGATCACCTCATGCAGATGGAGCGGGTCGGCCTGATCCACCGGTACACCGGCTGCGACGGCAAGCGGTACCTCCACTACATCACGTGGGACCGCCACCAGAAGATCGACAAGCCGAGCCTGTCCCGGCTTCCCGCCTGCCCGCACTGTGCGCCGGAGCGTTGCGGCCCCTGCAAGGGCCCGTGCAGCCAGCGGTGTGCCGCTTCGCTCGGTACCGGGGTGCCTTCACCGCACATTCCCCGAGGACTCGACGAGGCTTCGCCGACCACTCCCGGAGTCCTCCATCACCCCGTCGAGGCCCCGCAGGCGCCTGATGCCCCTGCACTGACCGCCGCGGCTGACGGGGAGGACACCCTGCTCGACCTCGTGCAGGAACCCGTCGGGACAGAGAAGAAAACCGCAGGTCAGACGGCCTTCGCCGAGGAGTCCCCGAAGGCTCCCCGAAACCTCCCGGAGCCCTCGGCGCCTGGATCTAGGATCTTGGATCCTGGATCTTCTTTCCCTACGGGGCGCGAGGCGCCCGACGTTGACGCCGTCTCGGCCAACCAGCTGATCGGCGAGTACGTCGCTGCGTGCACCCAGCGCCCGCCGGGCAGCGTGCTCGGCCACCTCGGCAAGCTCACCAAGGCCCTGCTGGACGAGGGCATTGCGCCCGAGCACGTCCGGGCCGGGCTGCGGCGCTTCGCCGAGATCCAGGGTCACCCCTCCCGGCTGCCGAGCCTGGTCAACGACGCCATGAACGCACGGACCGCCGGTTTGGCGCGGCCGGGGTTCCGGTCTAACGTGCCTGCCAGCCACCAGGCGTGGACCAATCCGGTCGACGCCGTCGCCGCCTACGCCGAGGAGCTGTGATGCGCACCTACCGCGATCCGCAGATCCTCGCCGACGGCACCTCGGTGCTCGACCGGATGGCCAGGATCCTCGCGGCCAGGGGCATCGACCAGGCCACGGTCGCCGCCCTCCCGGACGAGCCGGAGCCGTACTCGCCGCTGGAGGCCCTGTCGGCCGGGATGCCGCCGCGCTACCGCGACGCGCTCGCGACGCACCCGCAGGTCCTCGCCTGGGCGCGCCAGGTCGCCGACCAGGCCCTCGCCCCGAGCACCGGCGCCCGCCGCCAACTCACCATCGGACCCAGCCTGCTGATGGCCGGAGTCGTCGGCGCAGGCAAGACCCACCAGGCCTACGGCGCGGTCCGCACCCTGGTCCAGGCCGGCATCGGCGTGCGCTGGCGCGCCACCACCGCCTCCGACCTCTACGCCGAACTGCGGCCCAGCCCCGACACCGACACCGAACGGGTCCTCGCCGCCTACAGCCGGGTACCGCTGCTCATCCTCGACGACCTCGGCGCCGCCAAGGCCACCGAGTGGACCGAGGAACAGACCTACCGGCTCATCAACCGCCGCTACAACCACATGCTCCCGACCCTGATCACCACCAACCTGCCGATCAGGGAACTGCGCACCTACCTCGGCGACCGCGTCGCCTCCCGCCTGCGGCAGATGACCACGCAGGTCAGCTTCGAGCCGGTCGATCGCAGAAGCCTCCAGCACGCCGCCTGAACGGCCACGCCACCGGCCCCCTCGGCCTGCCGCCACACCCTTCACCGACCCAGCGCACCTCTCCGCCGACGCAGCCCTGCGCGCGGAGAGCGATCGGAGCAACCCCGCATGATCACCACGACCCCTGCCGGCCACCGCTCGCTCGGCGACTACACCTGGCAGGACCAGGCTGTCTGCAGTCCGACCGAGTACAACCCCGTCGACCCCGAGGTGTTCTTCCCCGGACCGGAGGACGTCGACAAGATCGCCGCTGCCAAGGCGATGTGTGCCCAGTGCCCCGTCGCCCGCATCTGCCTGGATGCCGCCCTGGAGACGGGCGACACCCACGGCATTCGGGGCGGCTACACCGAGGAGGAACGCGAACCCCTGCACACCAACCAGCACAACCGACTCGACTACAGCCGCGTCAACGCCACGCTCGCCGGGCGCGACATCTCCCTCACGAAGGCCGAACGCCGCGCCGTCGTCCTCGCGGGCTACCGCCAGGGCGTCCCCGTCGATCGCCTTGCCTGGCTCCTCAAGATCACACCGCAGCACGCCCTCAAGCTCTACCGCGAAACCCGCCGCGCCATCCGCCACCGGCAGATCGCGGAGGACGCCACCCGCGCCGCCTCGGCCGACCACGGTGCCACCAGCACCGAGCAGCTGACCCGCGACGACTTCGGGACGGCCGCATGAGCACCACCACCGCGACTGCCCCGGCCACCGTCCATGTCACCGGCTGGGACCGGGCCGTCGTCATCGCTCTCGGCGCCTCCGGCTGCGCGCTGAGCTTCTCCGCCCTCCAGCAGATGGCCGTCGCCATCCACGTCCGAGGCTTCCTCACCTACCTCTTCCCGATCATCGTCGACGGCTTCATCGCCTACGGCGTGCGTGCCCTGCTGGTCCTGCGCACCGCACCGCTGCGGGCCCGCGCCTACGTATGGCTGCTCTTCGGCGCGGCCACCGGGACGAGCCTGTGGGCCAACGCCCTGCACGCCGTCCGGTTGAACGAGCAGAACGCCACCACCGGCCTTCGGCTGGGCGACACGGTGGTCGCGGTGCTGTCCACCATCGCCCCGCTCGCGCTGGCCGGCGCCGTCCACCTCTACATCCTCATCGCCCGAGGACCGGTCAGTCCTGCCGACCGGGACGCTCACGGCGACCGACCAGCTGAGGCTGACCGAGGTCAGGCCACGTCTGACCCCGGTCAGGTCACCGGCGAGAAAGCCGGACTGACCGAGGGCGCTGTGCTGACCGCCGGTCAGGACAGTGCCGGTCACCCCGCCTTCGGTCAGCCGGTCAGCCGCCCGGTCACCGTCCCGGTCGGTTATCCGGTCACTGCCCCGCAGCTGACCCCGGTCAGCCCGGTCGGCCTGACCAAGCCCTCTGACCTGGGCGGTCACCCGGACACCGACCGGCAGCTCACTGACCGACCGCCGGTCACTATCCCGCCGGTCAGCCGCACCGAGACCGGAGGCCAGCCGGCCACCGTCCCGGTCACTGCCCCGCCGGTCACTGACCGGGACGGAAACCGCCGCCCTGACCTGGACACCGAGGAACTGCTGAGGATCGCCCGGCAGGCGGTCAAGAAGGAGGACAAACTGACCCGCAAGGTTGTCGCCCAGGCGATCCGCGGTCAGCAGATCCCCTTGTCCAGCGACACCCTGACCCAGCTGATGGCCCAGCTCCGCGAACAGCACGGTCAGCCGGTCAGCGCCGACCTGAACTGACCGACCCGAACCGCCGGGGTGACCGACCAGGTCACCCCGGCCGGTCACCCACCCGAACTACCCCTTCGAACCGGAGCACCCGGCATGCGCATCACCCCCGCCACCTGGGCCGAGGCGGACTCCTGGCTCGCTGTCCTCACCCAGCGCGGCCACCTCCACCACGTCGAAGCCGGCCCCGACGGCGCCCGAAGCGTCCAGCGCGGCCGGCACTCGCGCCCCTGGACCCTCCACCACCCGGTCCTCGCCCTCGACTTCGTCGAAGACCTCGTCCGCGAGATCCGCCAGCGCGACGCCGAGGCCAACCGATGACCACCACCGAACCGGCCGGCGCTACCCACGGACCGGAGGGTGACCGCGATCAGGCTCCTGGCGGAGCAAGTTGTGGGGTAAGGAGTCCTTACCCCGCCCCCGCCCCCAAGGGGACGAGGGCACCCCGGTCGTCGGCAGACCCAGGGGGGCCTGCCGACGACCGGGGAGTCGGCCCAGGGGTGCCGACCACAGGGGAGCAACCGCCGCAGCAGCCCGCCTCCGGAGCTGCCAGCCCGGCCACCCGTCGTCGTCTGCGCCAGAGCGTGCCGCGCACCAATCGCGTCTGCCCCCGATTCAGCGACGCCGAGTGGACCCTCCTCCAGCGCGCCGCCGACCGAGCAGAACTTGCCCCTGGCGGATACACGGCCGCCGCCGCCCTGGCGGCCGCAGCCAGTACCGACCCGAGCGCCGCCGTCGCCGACTACCGGCGCGGCATCCAGGAACTCATGGAGTCCAACCGCCAGCTCGGTGCCGTCGGCAACAACCTCAACCAGCTCACCCACTTCCTCAATGCCGGCGGCCAACCCGCAACCGACCTCCGCCACCTCCTGCACCGCATCGAAGCATCCATCACCGCTGTCGACGAAGCGGTCGCCTGGATGGTCCGCCGGTGATCCCCAAGATCCGCACCGGAACCGGCGGCACCTACGGCCTCATCCGCTACCTCTTCGGACCGGGCAAACGCGACGAACACACCGACCAGCACCTCGTCGCCTCCTGGAACAGCTTCGCCCCCGACCCCGGCCGCAACCCCCACCACACCATCGCCCAACTCGCCGCCCAACTCGACCAGCCCGTCAAAGCCATCGGCGACCGCGCCCCGACCACCACCATCTGGCACTGCTCGGTGCGCACCGACCCCGGCGACCGCCACCTCGACGACGCCGAGTGGGCCGCCATCGCACGCCGCATCGTCCACGCCACCGGCATCGCCCGCCACGGCGACACCACCGCCTGCCGCTGGGTCGCCGTCCGCCACGCACCCGACCACATCCACATCGCCGCCACCCTCGTCCGCCAGGACGGCCGCCACGCGGGCCTCAGCTACGACAAGCGCAAGGCCCAGGCCGAGGCCCGCCACATCGAGAAGGAGTACGGCCTGCGCCAGCTCCACCCCGGCGACGGCACCGCCGCCAAGAACCCCACCAGTCAGGAACGCTTCAAGGCCGAACGCACCGGCCGCACCGAGACCCCACGCGAGACCCTGCGCGAAGCCGTCCGCCAAGCCGTCGCGGGAGCTGCCACCGAGGAGGAGTTCTTCACCCGCTTGCGCGATGCCGGCCTGCGGATCAAGCTCCGCCACGCACCCAGCGGCGACGTCCTCGGCTACAACGTCGCCCTCCCCGGCGACCGCAACGCTCACAAGGAACCCATCTGGTTCCCGGGCTCCAAGCTCGCCCCCGACCTCTCCCTGCCGCGCATCCGCCGCCACCTGACCGACAACCCCATCGACACCACCCCGCCCCGCTCGGGCACCGCCGGCAGCGACAACTCCGCCGCCGCGCGCCGGCGCCGCGAGGCCGCCGGCATCGCCGAGCACGCTACCGCCCTCCTCGACCAGGACGACGACCAAGCCGCCGCCCACCTGATCGGCGCAGGCGAAATCCTCGACGCCCTCGCCCAGACCGCCCCCGCCGCCAACCGCGCCGAACTGCGAGAAGCCGCCCGCGCCTTCGAACGCGCCACCCGCAGCCACATCCGCGCCGAGAACGCCGACATCCGCGCCATGCGCTCCGCCGCCCGCGGAATCGCCCACGCTGGCACCGCACTGGGACGCGGTGAAGACGGCGGCACCACCGCCATGGTCCTATCCACCCTCGTCCTGCTCGCCCTGGCTGCCGCCCGCTGGCACTCCGCCCGCGGCCACGCCCAACAAGCCGAAGCCGCCCGCCAAACCGCTGAACACCTGCGCACCGCCTACCACCAGGCCGCCGCCACCCCCATGCGCACCATGCGCGAGATCGGCCGCGCCCTACCCGAGACCGAGCGCCGCCGCCACAACGCAACCATCCGGGACGCACTCGGCGACACGGACACCCAGAAGGGCCCGGACGGCGAGCACGACGCCCTGGCGGCCGTGCTCGCCGAGGCCGAGAAGGCCGGCCACGACCCGAAGACCCTCCTGGAAAAAGCCGTCGACCTGCGGGAACTGGGAACCGCCCGCAACAGCAACGACGTCATCGTCTGGCGAATCCGCCGCCTGGCTGACCTGCCCGCCAACCCCGAACCACCCCGGACCGCCGGCGCCCCCGCCCCACGTACCCGAGCCGAACCAGGGCGCGTCCACACCCGTGGCGACCAGCCAGGCCGCCCCGCGCCCCTGCCGGCAACCGACCCGCGTCGCGCGCCGGGCCGCTGAGCCGACGGCCGGGCTGACCACCATCGCGGCCAGCCCGGCCGTGCACCCCAAACCCCTGGCCACCCGCATCCACCAGGTGTTACGCAAGAAACCCGAGCCGCCCAAACGGAGAGCCCATGCCCAGAACCGACCAGACTGTGAGCACCACCCAAGCCCCCATCACGATCACGCCGACCCCGGAAGCCGCCGACCCGCTGCTGCAACTCCAGTACGAGACGCAGCCGCCCAGCGGCCCCGAGGCCGTCCGCGGCCTCCAGTGCCCCACCGAACTGGCCCTGCGCGGCATGCCAGTGACCTGCTCCAACTGCACGGCTCGCCGCGACTGGCTGCTGATCAACCACCGCCGCCACGTCTGGATCCGCTGCCGCTGCGCGCACCAGTGGCTGGAACCCGAGATCACGCGACGGGACTTCGACGCCATGCTCGCCAACCCGAGCTGGACGCATTACCCCACGCTCAACGCCGGGCTCGTGGGCCTCGGCTTCGACGGGACTTTCGCTGGCATCTACCTGGAGTAACGAGCGGTGTTGCATTGGATGCAACATTCGGCGTGACCGGTGCAGGCTGCTGACCTGCTGACTTCCAAGGGGCCGCCTTCGGGTCGGCCCCTTGCCCGGCCCCAGGATCAGGGCGGGAAACAGATGCAACGATGTTGCATTGGATGCAACGTGAGTCGAGCGGTGGATCTCCCCGGTTCAGCGCATCTGGTGCAGGCGCAGGCGTTGCGATCCTCGACCTGGAGCCTGCGGTCTTCGGGCCGATACTGGACGGATGATCGCAGCGGCAGCGGGCTCGGTTTCCTGGACGCCCGCCCACTTGCCTGCTCGAGTCTGGGGCGGGGAGGGGCCCTCTCCTCCGTGTCGACTGTCAGATGTCAGTCCGGCCAGCGGTCAGGGCGTTTCCAAGATGGGTGGCGAGCGCGCCCCAGTGGTTGCGCAGGTACATGTGTCCGCCTGGGTAGGTGCGGACGGTGCAGCGCGCGGTGGTGTAGGAGGCCCATTCGGCAAGGTCGGTATGGGGAGCGACGGGGTCCTCGTCGCCGCCGTGCACCGCGATGGGGTAGTCGAGTGGAGCACCTTCCTCGTACGTGTACGCCGTGTACATGGGCAGGTCCCGTCGGAAGGCGAACGCGGCGAGAGTGCGGTTGTTGGTGGCGAGGCCCAGGGCTTCGTGGACAGTCTGTTCGAACCGCTGGGGGTTGCTGAGTTGCCGGATGAGTTGGGGCGCTGCTGCAGGGGCAGGGACGGAGGAGACGGCGAGCAGGGCGAGTGGGACGCGGTGGTCGTGCAGACTCCGGGCGGTTTCGTAGGCGAGGAGCCCACCGCCGCTGTGGCCGAGGAGGCCGATGGTCTGGAATCCGTCGCCCTGCGCGGAGCCAGGGGTGACATGACGATCGGTCACGGCGGTTGCGATCGCGGCCGCTGCAGCCCGCACGGTGGGGAAGACGGACCCGCCGGTCTCGTCGGCTGGCAGGTTGATACCCACGGGGGTGACGTGTGGAGGCAGCAGGCGGGCGAGCGGCAGGAAGGTGTCGGGGTCGCCCCCGGCATGGGGGAAGCAGTAGAGGGTGGCGGAGGCGCCGGGGGCGGGGGCGCGCAGCGGGACGGTCAGCGGGGTGGTGGTGTTCGGGTTCACTGGATGCCTTCCTGGGCCGGGGCGGGTGTGGAGCGCCGCTCGCACGGTGCACGGCAGCGCGCTGCCGGGTGTGCGGATTGGGATGGTTTGCTCCGTTGACGGTTCAACGGAGCATCCGCACAGTGACGTTATGCAGCTTTCACCTGGCGGGGCGCAAGGGGCGGACGGTCGTATCGCGGTGGTGGGCATGGGGTGCCGGTTACCCGGTGGGGTGGCCTCGCCCGCGGCCCTGTGGGAGGCCCTGGTCACCGGCCGGGACCTGGTGGGGGAGGTGCCGGAGGATCGGTGGGACAGCGCCGGTTTCCACGATCTCGAGCCCGCCGTGCCGGGGAGGTCGGTGTCGGGCCGGGGCGGCTTTCTGGAGGACTTGCACGGTTTTGATGCCGGGTTCTTCGGAATCGGCGCCACCGAGCTGGAGTTCATGGATCCGGCGCAGCGCCTGGTCCTGGAGGTGTTCTGGGAAGGCCTGGTGCACGCGGGGATCGCGCCCTCGTCTCTGGCCGGCACGGCGGCTGGGGTGTTCCTGGGCCTGTCGCACCATGACCACGAACTCCTTCTGGACCGTTCGGGGTTGACCGGCCATCCGTATTCCACCACGGGCAACGCGCACAGCATCGCGGCCGGCAGGGTCGCCTACCACCTGGACGTGCACGGCCCGGCCGCCACCGTGGACACGGCCTGCTCCTCGGGGTTGCTCGCGGTGCACCTGGCGGCTCGCAGCCTGCTGGCAGGGGACTGCGATCTCGCTCTGGCCGGTGGCGTGACGGTGATGCAGCGCCCCGAGACCGAGGTGGCGCTCACGGGCTTGGGTGCGCTGTCGCCGACCGGCCGCTGCCGGCCCTTCGACGCGGACGCCGACGGGTACGTGCGCAGCGAGGCATGCGCGGTGGTGGTGCTCAAGCCGTTGGCGGCGGCGTTGCGCGATGGTGACCGGGTGTGGGCGGTGCTCTCGGGGACGGCGGTTAACCAGGACGGTCGCTCCGAGAGCATCACCACGCCCTCCGCGAGCGCGCAGGAAGCGGTCTTCCGTCGGGCGCTGCGGGAAGCCGGGGTGGATCCGGCGACCGTCGGACTGGTGGAGACCCATGGCACGGGGACCCAGCTTGGCGATCCGATCGAGTTCGCCGCGCTGCGCGCGGTGTACGGGGCCGGTGAGCAGCCGTGCGCGCTGGGAGCGGTCAAGTCGCAGACCGGGCACACCGAGTCCGCTTCCGGCGCGGTCGGGTTGATCAAGGTCGTGCTGGCGCTGGACGCCGGAGCGGTGCCCGGCAACCTGCACTTCGGGCGGTGGAACCGGGACATCGACCCGGCCGGCTCGCGGCTCTTCGTTCCGCAGGCCCTCGGACCGTGGCCGGTGACCGTGGGTCCCCGCCGGGCGGCGGTCTCCTCCTTCGGGTTCAGCGGCACGAACGTTCATGTCGTACTCGAACAGTTCCCGCAGCCCGTGTCGGCCGTTCCCCCTGCGGATGCCGCTGATGGTGGCGAGAAACCGCCCGGGGGTGGGCAGGCCCGGCTGGTGGTGTGGTCGGGCTCCACGGCCCAGGCGCGCGATGCCGGCGCAGGCGCGCTCGCGGACTGGCTCGAAGCCCACCCGTCGCCTCCCGCGCTCGGCGACCTCGCCCACACGCTCGCGGTGCGCCGCGACCACCTGCCGTTCCGACTGGCGGCGACTGCCGCCGACATCCCCGAACTGGTGGCGCAGTTGCGAGCCGCCGAAGCCGGGCACAGCGCGGTCGGCCTCTCGGTGGACGGAGTCAAGGGGCGCGGGTCGGCGCCGGTGTGGGTGTTCTCGGGGCAGGGCTCCCAGTGGCCTGGCATGGCACGGGACCTTCTGGACACCGAGCCTGCGTTCACAGCCGCCCTGGCGGAGGTGGAGCGGCTCATCGCCGTGGAGGGGGGCTTCTCCGTCCTGGAGCAGTTGCACGCTTCGGAACCGAGCGAGCGGATCGACCGGGTGCAGCCGGTGCTCTTCGCTTTGCAGACTGCCCTGGCCGCCGCGTGGCGGGCGCACGGCGTCGAGCCGGCCGCGGTGATCGGGCACTCGATGGGGGAAGCGGCCGCCGCGGTGGTCGCCGGGGCGATCACCCTGGCCGACGGGGCCCGCATCGTGTGCGGCCGCACCCGGCACATGCGCCGCCTGTCCGGTCGCGGTGCGATGGCCTCGGTCGAGATGCCCCCGCATCAGGTGCAGCAGGAGCTGGACGCGGCGGGCATCACGGAGGTGACTGTGGCGGTGTTCACCTCGCCCACCTCAACGGTCGTCGCCGGTGACACGGCGCGCGTCCACGAACTGGTCGACAGGTGGAGCGCACGGGGGTTCATGGCCAGGCTCGTGCGCGTGGACGTCGCCTCCCACTCACCGCAGGTCATCCCGGTCCTGGACGACCTCGCCGAGTCCGTCGCACGGGTCCGGCCCGTCCGGGCTCCGCTGGTGCCGTTCTACAGCACCGTCCTCGACGACCCGCGGGCCGCTCCGGCCTTCGACGCCACCTACTGGGTCGACAACCTGCGTTGCCCCGTCCGGTTCGCCGCAGCCGTCGAGGCAGCCGTCCACGACGGCCACCGGATCTTCATCGAACTGTCCCCGCATCCCCTGCTGACCCGGGCGATCACCGAGACGGCCCGACAAGCCGGACGGGAGGTCGCCGCTCTGGCCACCCTGCGCCGCGGCGAGAGCGAGGGACGTGGCCTGCTGGACGCGCTCGGCGCCGCCCACTGCGCCGGCGCCGCCGCCGACCGCACCACCTGGGACACCCCCACAGCCCCCGGCCACCTGGTGGACCTGCCGCTGCCGCACTGGGACCGCCCAGCCGTCCCCGCAGCCAAGCTGCCCGGCGCCGCCGCTCCCACCAGCCACCGCACCGGCGGCCATCCCCTCCTCGGCCACGGTTCGGAAGTGCCGCGCACCGACGGCGAGTTCCTGTACACCGCACTGGTAGGCACCGACACCGTCCCATGGCTGGCCGACCATCGCGTTCGTGGCGTTCCCGCGATGCCAGCCGCCGGCTACGTGGAAATCGCCCTGGCAGCGGCGACCGGCGCCACCGCCGGCACGGACCGACCGGGTGGCTCGGTCGAAATCACCGACCTGCGCTTCGAAGACCTCCTGCTCCTGGCCGAGCCGACGACCCTGACCACCACGCTCGCCCCCTCCGCCGACGGCGCGCAGCTGGCGGTCCTCAGTGCCCAGGACCAGGAATGGATCACCCACGCCCGGGCCACCGTCCCCGACCACACCACCCCACCGACCGCACCGCCCCCGCAGGACCTAGCGGATCTGACGGAGCGTCACTGCGAACCGGTCGACACCGACGGCTTCTACACCTGGGCACAGCAGCACGGCATCCTCCTCGGGTCCGCCTTCCAGGGCCTGACGACGGCCCGCACCCTCCCGACCGCCCCGGCGAAGGCAGCCCTGCCCCGCACGCTGCTGGCCGAACTGCGCCTGCCGGCCGCCCAACGCACCGAAGCCGCCGCCTACCGCGTCCACCCCGCCCTGCTCGACTGCGCACTCCAAGCCCTGGCCCTGCTCGCCGCGCCGGAACTCGCCGGCGACCGCCTGGTTCTCCCGCGCAGTATCGACGCCCTGCGCGCCCACGGCGACCTGGCAAGGGCCCGCTACTGCCTGGCAACCCTGCACGAACACGACGACCGCTCGTTCGCCGGCGACGTGCAACTGCTGACCCCCACCGGCGCGGTCGTCGCGGAACTCGAGGGCGTCCACATCGGCCGGCCCAGGTCCACCGACCCCGCCTTGCTGGACGAGCGCCTCGTCACCGTCGAGTGGGACCCCGTAGCGGGCGCGCAGGCCCCTCCATACCCGCTCGACACCACCGACGACGGACAACTGGCCGGCCCCTGGCTCCTGCTGACCGACACCGTCAGCCACCAGACCGGTGGGCAGACGGCGACAACGGCTCCGCACGTGCTCGCGGCGGCCCTACGGGAGCGCGGCATCACCGAATGCCGCCTCGCCCACCTCTGCACGGCAGACGGCACCCTGGCCCCCGACCTGGCCGACAGCACCCCCTGGAGCGGAATCGCGCTGCTCGCCGGAACGGGAGAGCAGCAGATCGACGACTCCCGCCTCCCGATCACCCCCGAGACGATCACCCACGCGCAGGGACTGGTCGAGCAACTGACCCGCATCGCCACAGTCGTGGCCGAGAACCCGGCACGCCCGCCACGCCTGTGCGTGATCACCACCCGGGCCCAGGCCGTGGCGGACGGCGAGCTCCCCGACTCCCGCTACGCCGGACTCACCGGCGCCTGCCGGGTCCTGCGCAACGAGCACCCCGACATCGCCGTGACCATGCTCGACGTCGACGACCTTCGCGCCCCGGGAACCGCGGAACTGATAGCCGCGGAACTGACGGCCCCCCGTACCGACGAGGAGATCGCGATCCGAGCCGGACGACGCTACGCCGCCCGACTGCGCCTGGCGCCGCTGAAGGACGCCGACCTGCGCACCGTCACTGCCGACCCCGCCGAAGAAGGCCTGACCCTGGAGGTCCGCTCTCCCGGAGACCTGGACACCGTCACCCTGCTGACCCACCGGCGCCGACCGCCCGGCCCCGGCGAGATCGAGGTCCGCGTCCACGCTTTCGGCCTCAACTTCGTCGACGCCCTCGCGGCCGCCGGTGTTGGCAAGTACCTCGACGGCGACCGGACCTCGATGGCGCACGACATCGCTGGCACGGTCACCGCCGTCGGCCCGGGGGTCCACCACCTGCGCCCCGGCAGCCGGGTCGTGGCCGTGGCCACGGCGACGAACAGCCACGCCATCTCCAGCGCGGACGCTGCATTCGAACTGCCCGCGGGTATGTCTTTCCAGGAAGGGGCCGGCCTGCCCGCCGTCTACCTGACCGCGTGGGCCGCCTTCCGGCACCTCGCCCACCTCCAGGCCGGCGAACGCGTGCTGATCCACTGCGCCAGCGGCGGCGTCGGGCACGCCGCCATCGCCCTGGCCAGGTCCATCGGCGCCGAGATCTTCGCCACCGCCGGCACCGAAGCCAAACGCGACTACCTGCGCTCCCTCGGCATCCAGCACGTCCACGACTCGCGCTCCCTCAGCTTCGCCGACGAGATCCGCACGGCAACGCACGGCGAAGGCGTCGACGTCGTCCTCAACTGCCTGACCGGACCAGCCCTGCGCGCAAGCCTGGACCTCCTGCGCCCCGGCGGCCGCTTCGTCGAGATCGGCAAGCACGACCTCTACGCCGACACCCGCCTCGACATGGGCGCCCTCAAACGCAACATCTCTTTCCACGCCTTCGACCTGCGTCTTGTCTTCCTGCAGGACCCCGCCCGCTTCGCGGCCCTCCTACGGGAAGTCGCCGAACCCCTGCGCAACGGCAGCCTGCCGGCCGTACCCGTCACCGCCTACCCCCTGGCGACTGCCAGCGACGCCCTACGCACCCTCGGCGCCGGGGCCCACCTCGGCAAGCTCGTCATCGATATGCCCCAACAGGGCGCAGTCACCGCCCTCGTCCCGCCTGAGCAGGCCACCCCCGTCCGCCCCGACGGCTCCTACATCGTCACCGGAGCCCTCGGCGGCCTGGGACAACTCGTCGTCCGCCACCTCGCCGAAAGCGGCGCCGGACGCCTGGTGCTCAACGGCCGGACCCCACCCGACGACCGGAGCCGGGCCACACTCGCCGCCCTGCGGGTCGCGACCGGCTGCGACATCCGGATCGAACTCGGCGACATCTCCGCACCTACCACCGCCCACCGCCTTCTCCAGACCGCCACCGAATCGGGCCTGCCCGTCCGCGGAGTCCTGCACACCGCTGCCGTCGTCGAGGACGCCGCCGCCACCCACCTCACCCCCGACCTCCTGATACGAGTCTGGGCCCCCAAAACCCTCGGCGCCCTCCACCTCCACCACGCCGTCCAGGGCCAGCCCCTGGACTGGTGGTGCAACTTCTCCTCCGGCTCCGCCCTCCTCGGCCTGCCCGGCCAGAGCGCCTACGCCTCCGCCAACAGCTGGCTCGACGCCTTCACCCACCACCAACGAGCCCAAGGGACCCCCGCCACCTCCATCGGCTGGGGAGCCTGGGCCGAACGCGGACGCGGCACCCACCTCGCCGACCAGGGCTACGCCATGATCACCCCCGACGAAGGCATCAACGCCCTCGACCAACTCCTGCGCCACACCCGTACCCACAGCGGTTACCTCCCCATCCACGGCTCCGGATGGCTGCCCGCCTACGCACCCCACGCACCCCGCTACCTCTCAGCCCTCACCCCGCAAACCACGGCAGACGGGGACCAGCAGGACCACACCGCCACGGCACTACTCGCCGAACTCATCGAACTTCCAGCCGAGCAACGCCGGACACAGCTCGAATCCATCCTCATCCACCACGCCGCGACCATCCTGCGCACCGCCCCCACCGCCCTCGACCCCGACCAGTCACTCACCGACCACGGCCTCGACTCCCTCGGCGTCCTCGAACTGCGCACCCGCGTTGAGCGCCAACTGACCGTCTGGCTCAGCCCAAAAGCCGTATGGGCCCACCCAACGCCCGCTCAGCTCGCCGACCACATCCTGAATCGCATCGACAACCACGGCCCCGCCGGGGCAGAACGCGGCCAACAGCGCCCCAAGTGAACCACCCCCAACCGACAGGGTCCTCTGCGCGCCTCCGGACAAAGGCTGTTTCCCCACCCGAGAAGACAGGCAGGGCGATTGGCGCCGGCGGGGTCACCAGTACTCCGGACGCCTGCGGCGGCACCAGGTCCTGCAGCACGCTCTACGAGGAGAACTCGAGGAGGGCCCAGGCATTGCCGTAGGAGACGGTCACCATCGGTTGCGCGCGGCAGCCGAAGAATACGACGCCCGGGAATAACTGCTCTCCACCGGTATAGGCAGGCAACAGGAAGGACCGCCACCGGTGTCGGTGGCGGTCCTCTTGCAGTGGTTCAGGTTGGTCATCGCTGGTGTCTGGTCGGTCAGCCGGCGCAGGCACTGGCTTGGGCTCAGACCGTCACAAGTGACGGAGCACCACGGCGGTCGCGTCGTCCCGTTCGCCGTCGGGGCCGGACGTGGCGGCGGAAACCAAGGCCTCGGCGAGGGCCTGGGGATCGCAAGCGTGCTTGACCACCAGAGCCTGCAGGACGTCGTGCGGCACCTGGTCGTGAACGCCGTCGGAGGTCAGGACGACCAGCGGGTGCTCGGTCCAGGCCTCGGCGACGGTGGCGACCGCCGCTGTGGCCACCGAGGTGCGAACCCACTGCGAGGCGTGCCGGGTTACCTCGCCCTTGTAACCAGCGATGGCCAGTTGTTCGGCAAGGTTGTGGTCCACGGTGCAGAGTTCGAGTTCGCCGTTGGCGGTCAGTGCGTACGCCCTGCAGTCGCCGACCCAAGCGATCCGGATCCGATCGTCACCCGGCTCCGCGACGGCCACGACGGCCACCGCGTCCGGTTCGGGCTCCTCGTCGGCCCCGGGGTCGGCGACCAGGTCTGTAGCAGTGAGGAGTCCGCCCAGGGGACTGCGGCGGGCAGAGATGCGCGCGACCACGTCGGCGAGCAGCTGGGCGACCGCCGTAACGCGGGGACTGTGCCCGATGCCGTCGACCACGGCCGCTGCCGTGGTCCCGTCCGCCTGGACGTGGACGGCGAAGGCGTCTCCGCTGGGCGCGGTGGTGCCCTCGCGGGTGGCCGTGCCGGTGATCACGTGTGTGCGCTCGGTGGTCATGCATTCCAGGCTACGGGGACCGCCGCAGGCCCGGTAAACGCTCGGCTAACGGACCACCAGGGCTTGCACGGTACGGGCCTCGCTGATCTGGTGAGCGCGGGTGGGAGTACGACAAGGCCGCCCCGGGCCGGGTCGGCGTGGGGCGGCCTTCTTGTGGGGTGGATCACGGCCTGGCGATGCGGTTGGCGAGGTCGAGTGCTGCGGTGGCCACGGCCAGGGCGGGGCACAGGCAGGTGACCTCGTGCAGGGTGGGGCGGACGAGGTGGGGCCAGTCGTCGGGGGCAGCAGGCCAGGTGGCGAGGTGGACGTCGGTGCTGGCCAGGCCGAGGTGGGCGGTGACGTCCCAGCCTGCCTCGGCGGCCTTCTCCCACCGCAGGAGAACGCGGCCGAAGGGCAGACGCGGAGCGGTGTCGGGAACCCAGAGGACCGTGATCGGCTGCTCGGGATGGGCGGGGGCGGTACGCACGAGTGCTCCGCTCGCCCAGCGCGGCATCGGCCGTAGGGCCAGGCTGTCGAGCGGGCGGGGGAGGTTGGGGCTGTCGTGGGTCGGGATGCGGTCCTCCTGCGGTCGGATGGGGCTCAGGCCCATGCGAGTTCGTCGCGGACGGCGGGCGGCAGGTAGCCCTCCTGGCCGTCCTCGGCGAGGTAGACCAGGCCGTTGTCGACCACGACGTTCGCGGCCAGCAGGTGGGAGAAGGGCCAGTCGGGGTTGACCGCGAGCCGCACCCGCAGCGTGGGGTCGAGGTTCTGGAGTTGAGCGATCAGGTGCGCGACGGTCAGGTGCTGGGGCATGGCAGATCTCCAGGAGGTAAGAGATGGAGGGTGGTTGAGGGGGGCGCTGAAGGGGGAGCCGACCTGTTCAGTCGCGAGCTCCACGTGCGGGGACCCGCCGAAGGAGGTTGGGTAGTACGAGGACGGGTTCGTCGGCGGGCCACGGGTCGCAGCTGTCCCAGGGGAAGCCGGTGCTCAGGATGACGGTGCCCTGAGGTCCTTCGACCTCGGGCAGGCCGCAGACGCCGCAGCCGCACGTCGGGTCATAGGGAGCGGGAGCAGCCGGGTAGGGACCGTAGGTGAAGTAGTCGCTGCGGCGCAGGTGCCCGGGAGGCGCCGGCTGGAAGGCGGAGACGATCAGGTCGCCGGGCCCGACCTCGTCGGCGCGGATGACGCGCAGGTCCGGGCTGGTGAGCAGGGGACGGGCAGCGGGGCGCTCGGTGGTGGCGGTGACGACGACCGGGTGAAGGCCGATCCGGTGGGTGCTCGTGATGTCTCTCCTAGCGACGGGAGTCAATCCGTCAGCTGAGGCTGCGGGTTGGGGGTCAGTGCGCGGGGTTGGCGACGAGGGCCGCGAGGAACCCGGCGACGGTCTCGGCGGGGGTGTGGATGCCGAACTCCTGGGTCCAGGCCTTGGCGTCGGCGGGTTGGACCCGGATGCGCCACACGATGTCGCGCTGCCAGGCGCCGGGGTCCTCGGGCAGCCAGCCGACGTAGACGCGCCCGTCCGGGCTCGTGCCGTGCACGTTGCCCTCGGGGGTGTCGACGATCGGCCAGCCGAGGCCGGAGAGCAGGGCGAGCACCGGTTCGGCACTGTGGTCGCTGGAGAGCCAGCCGCGCTCCTCGGCGGCCGGGCGGACGGGGGCGGGCAGAAGATTGGTGGGTGTGTTCACGGGGTCGGGTCCCTTCGTTGACCTGCGGTTTCGCCGACACCCGTACGTTGGCATGCGCCATGCCGAAGTGCGTAGTCGTTTGGGGTGGGTGGCGGTCTGCCGTGGGCGAACTGGGCCGGGAATGGATCGGTGGGCCCGGGTGCTGAACGGGGGTTGCGGTGTGGGGCCGCACACAGTGTGAAGGGGGATGAAGGCGTGGTGGCGAGCAGAGGCCGGGACCTGGGCGGGCTGGAGCGCAAGATCCGGGCCGCGGGGCGGGCGTGGACGATGGGCGACGTCGTGATGATCGCCGACGGGCAGTGGGCCGTGCACACGAAGTCCTGCGCGGAGCGGGTACAGGACGCGGCGGTCGAGGCTCGGCTGGCCGAGGGGCGGCGGGTGGAACTGAGCCTGGATGAACTGGCCCGCGTGGTGGGCGCCGGCGACCTAGACGCCCACCGCGACCACGGCGGGAACTGACCGGCCGCTAGCGCCGGTTCACCGCCGACGCGTGCGGGCCTGTGGCGGCCGGCGGGGCGGGGTGGCCGGCCGGCAGGCCCAGGGGGCGCGGGGTGCGCGTGGAGCGGGCGGTGGCCGCCTCCTGGCGGTGGTCGACCGCGGCGCGGTCCTCGCTCGTGAGCGCGGTCTCGCGGGCCTCGACGATGTGCCGGATCGTCTGCAGGGCGGTGTTGCTCTCCGCGTAGGCCGTCCGTAGCGCGATGGCGGAGTCGGTGATCCGGTCGAGGTCGTAGAAGGCGGGAACGTGACCGGGGCGAGTGAGGGCGTGCAGCCGGTCCTGATGCACGGCAACGGAGTTGGAGACGATGATCAGGGAGGATCGGCTGTGCATGGCCGCGCGTAGCAGCGGGTCCTCGACGGGCCGGCGGACCGCGGCCTTCTCCAACTCGGCGATGGGCAGGCCCCAGGCCCGTTCGATCATCGCGTCCGCGTGATCGAGAGGGGTGGCGTCCGGCACGGTGTCCTCCAGGGTGTCGGCGGGCAGGGTCAGCGGGAGCGCCCGGTGAGCGCGGGCTGAGGGAGCGCTGTTCGCGGGGTGGCGGTGGTGTAGGCGAGTGCGGAGGTCGGTGCGCGGGGCATGGTGACCGAGCGGGCGGTGGCAGCTCGGATCCGTGCCATCTCCAGCGGGCTCGGTGCGGTGGGGGTGACCACGGCCTGCGCGGGGAGGAGATCCAGTTGGTAGCGCTTCATGTGGCGGATGGCCGGGGCGGGGTTGGTGATGGCGGTGGTGAGTTGCTGGAGCAGGTGGTCGGGGAGGTGGGTGGAGGCGGTGGCGTACCAGATGTGCCGCGGTGGGCCGATCTCGAAGAGCCAGCGTTCGGTGTCGCCGGTCATCTCCTTGGCGTGCTGAAGGTGGCCGGTGCGCCGGTGCAGTCGGACGAGCTGGTCGGGGGACTGGATGCTGCTGAAGGGCGTGGCCGGGCTCCAGCCGGCGGCGAGGAGCGGGTCGAATACGCGGGTTCGGGTCAGGCTGCTGGCACCGAGGTAGTGGTCCGGGCCGCGGGAGTAGGCGTCGGCGAGGGCCACGACGAAGTCCTGAACGATCTCGGTGGGGGTGCCGCTGTCGAAGGTGACCAGCCATTCGGGTGGTGCGAAGGCGTCCGGTCCCGCGCTGATCTTCCAGAGCGTGGAGTCCTCGCCCTCGGGCAGGTAGGCCAGGCGCGCCCGCAGGTCCGGTGCGGTGAGGTAGGCGTTGCCAACCTCGTCGTTGCTGACGGACCAGCCCGCCGCGATCAGCGGGGTGACGGCGTCGGCGACGTCAGGAATCGCGTCGGCGAGGTAGCGCGGTGCGATGCGGTACTCGCGCGCCCGCTCAGCGGTAGTCGACATGGCAGTCCTCAGTGGGGTGGTGATTCAGCGGCGGCGCGGCGCGGCAGCCGATGGCACCACAGCCGGTGGGGTCGAGATGGGGTGCTGCGGGCGGCTCGGGGCAGCGGTCGCGCTGGCGGGCCTGGCGGTGACGTGGGGCAGGTGATGCTCGGGGATGTCACCGAGGTGCCGCTTCGCTGGTGCCGGGTCGCTGAAGGCGAGAGCGGCATGGGTGAGGAGGTAGAACGGCGTGCCGATTGTGAAGTCGGCCCGCCACGAGGGCCGGTGGGGATCGCCGACGAGCATGCTCCAGGCGGACGGCACCCGGCCTTCGAGTTCCACGTCGGCCGGCTGGTAACCGACGCGGTGACGGTAGAGAGCGCGCCCGTCGGGCGAGACCTGGTGGTGGAATCCCTTCGGGCCTGGATCGGGCCGCCAACCGCGCTGGGCCAGCGTCGAGGCTGGGCTGCCGGGTTGGTGGCGGGGGCCGCCTTCGAGGTAGTCACGGTGGACGCTGCGCAGCCCGTCGATGAGGGTGCCGGTGAAGGCTCCGGCGATCTCCGAGGGGGTGCCGGGGCTGAAGGTCGCGCGCCAGAGGACCTCGGCGCCCGGCGCGCGGTATTCGCGCACGGTCCAAGTCCCGGAATCCTCGTGGGTGACCAGGGCACGGCGGCACGGGCTGGTGTAGAGGAGGACGCCGTCGGGCGTACGGGTCCGGGTCCAACCGGTCGCGACGTCAAGCGGGGCGGTGATCAGCCGCACCTCGCCGGGTCCGGCGAGGTGGCGCGGTCGAACGAGCAGGGGGGTGGTGGCGGGCAACAGGGGCTCCGGAGCGTGGTGGCGAGCGGGCCCGCGTGCCGTCGGCGACGGCGGCACGCGGACCGAGAGCGCGGGGCAGGCCTGATCTCTGGGCGTCCATGGCGATCACCGGCTGCGGGAGGGGTGGGATGCGGCCGTGACATAGGCAGGGACGCGCTGCGGCGGCAGCTGGGCGTGGCTGAACAGGGCCCAGGGGGCTGCGCTGCGGCGAAGCGCCGCCGCGGTCCGGCCGGCCGTTGGTGCCGGCGTGTCGAGGGTGCGGGTGGCAGCCGGCACCGTCGGTTGGGCGCTGGCCGTGTGGCGGTTGTCCCACTGCTGGACGGCGGTATAGACGGGCCCGAGGGCTCGCCCGGCGTCGGTGAGGATGTAGGGGTCGCCATGCCGGGTGCCGGTGCGGGTGACCAGGCCGTCCGTCTGCATGCGGTTGAGGCGGGTGGCGACGAACTGCTCGTAGACGCCGACGTGCTCGGCGAGATCGCTCACGTGCATGGTGCCGTTGTGCGAGAGCAGCCGGATGACCTCGGTGGTGTCCGCCAGCTGCAGGCGGTGCAGAGCGTCCTCGATCCGCTCGGACCGGCCCTGCGGGGTGCGATCGAGGTGGTCGGTGGACCACTGGGCGACAGCGCGGTAGAGCGGGCCGAGCGTGAGCGCGCCAGGCGTGAGCCGGTAGGGAGCTCGCTGGTCGAACTGGGCATCGCCGCGGGTCAGCAGGCCGGCGCTGTCCATGGTGGACAGCCGCTTGCTGACGTACGAGGTGGCGAGCTGGGGATAGTACTGCGCGACATCGCGAATACGCAGCTCCGGACCGTACTTGGCCATCGTGTGGACGATGTGGGTGGTCCACTTCGGTGCCAGCCGGCGCAGAATGCTCTGGACGTGCTGCGCGTGGTCGGCGGTCATGGCGGTGGTCGGCTGGACGGGCATGGTCGGGGATCCTGGTTCAGCGGGGATTGGCGGGCGGGGAGAGCGGTGCTGGCACGGTGGCCCGCGGTGCGGCGGCTGGACCTGTGGAGGCCGGAGCGGTGTTGCGGTGCAGCGCGGCGGCGCGTGAGGCTTCGAGGGCTTCGTGGCCTGCCGGGGTGAGCGAGAGCCTGTGGCTGACCTGGGATGCGGAGGCACCTGCAGTGGCAGTGGCAGTGACGAGCCCGCCATTGATCAGCCGTTGGACGGTCTCGGCCTTCTGCGGGGCACAGACACCGCTGGGGGAGATGACGAACGTGTGGCCCAACGCGCTCTCGTGCAGCCACCACTTGCCGCGCTCGACCGCGGCGAGCAGGCTCAGCGCATGGCCTTGGGGCGCCTTGGCCAGGGCGAGCGCCTGAGCGTTGCTCGGGCTCGCCTGGTGGTGCGTTCGTAGTCGTCGAGGGCGCCGATGAGCTGCTGGTAGGCCGTGCCGCGGCGGGCGGTGAGCACGTCGACCTGGAGGCTGGTGGACTGCAGGACCGTGTCGTCGCTACGCAGCGAGGTGTGGTCGCCTCGGGCGATCGGCTCCAGACGTTCGATCACCTGCCGGGCCTGGGCAGCGAGTTCTGCGTGGAGGTGGTCGAGGTCGCGGGCGGAGGTGGCGAGGAGCCAGGCGAGCCGACCGAGCGGGCTCTCGCACGGGTGGCGGGAGTACAGGGTCCAGGGGTCCGAAACGCCGAGCCGGTCGTGGACGAGGTGGGCACCGGGACGCTTGCGCGGATCGTGCGGGTTCACTGGTCCGCCTCCAGCCGGGTGAGCAGGGAGCGGACCAGGGTGGGCAGGCTGTCGGGGCCCTCGCCGACGAGGCTAAAGGAGGCGGCGGGTTCGTCCAGGAGGCGGTGGGCGTCCTTTGACAGGGCGCCCGTGATCTCCGTGCACGCCTCGGTGAAGGAGGCGCCGGCGAGCAGGGCCTGGCCGAGGATCTCCAGGTAGAGGCCGGGCGGGAGCGCGGCTGCTGCGGCGAGGTCGGTGATGGCCTGCCAGTCCTGCGGGGCGTAGGCGGACAGGTCGAAGTTCGCCACCTCGCGCGGGGCAGTGGCCTCAGCACCGTCGGCCGGGATGCCGGCCTGGGCACACAGCAGGGAGATGACCTGGGTGAGGTCGGAGAGCGACTCAGTGAGCCAGCCGAGGGCAGAGGCGTAGGAGGCGAGGGTGAACAGGACCGCCGGGCTCGGTTCCTCGGCCAGCAGCCCCTCCAGTCGCAAGGCGAGTGTCGTGATCACCTGCGGGCCTGCCGCGAGCGAGCCAAGGACGGGGCCCAGGTAGGAGCAGGTCGGCGGGGCGGTGTGCTCGGCGGTGACGATGCCGGAGACGGCCTGGGAGGCCTCGACGAGCCACTTGGCGAGTTCAGCGTGGCTGATGGCAGTGGTGGTCATCATCGGGCCTTTCGGGCAACGGGGTTGGGGGAGTAACCGGGGGAGGTGGTGGTGTAAGCGGGGCCGGCGCTGCGGTCGGTGGCCGAGGGGCCGGAGCGGGCGCGGGCGGCGCGGACACGGGCCTCCTCGCCTGGGCCGAGGCTGGCGGGGAGGTTGAGTCCGGTCCGGCCCAGGCGGTTCTGGGCGGCGCGGTAGACCTGGTAGTCGACCCGGGGGCCGGCAGCGACGAGGTAGACCTCGCGGGAATGCTCGGAGGCGGGCGGGGCATCGCGGATCTGTACGACCAGGCGGTGGCTGGCCCACTGGTCACCGACACCGAGGTAGATCTTGTGGCAGCCCTCAAGCCGGCCCTCCAGACGCGTGGCCACGCGCTCCCCATGGACCAAGTCCTGCAGGTGCAGCAGGGCCTGGTCGCGGATGGCGTCGGGGAGCTGGCGCAGGTCGGCGATGGCGTCGGGGTGGGAGGCGAAGCCGAACTTGGCGCGGCTCATGCGGCCAGCCCCAAGCGGTCGGGGGTTGCCAGCAGGCGATGGGCGGGCCGGGCCGGGCTGGTAGCACACGCGGCGAACGGGCCATCCGGTACACGCAGTTGAAGCAGGGTGTGGTCCAGGTGGTCGCGGTGCCACGTGGCGGGACCCGCGTGGCCGGCCTCGGCGGCGGTCAGCTGCTGCCAGGCCAGCCACAGCGCGTGCAGCCGGGCGACGGCCTCGGGATGCTCGTACCAGCGCGCGCACCACGGGCGAGTCGAGCTGATCTCCCGGCCGTAGACGGGCAGCAGGAGGTGGTTGACCCAGTTCGACAGGCCGGCCAGTTCGGCGGCGTACTGCGCGCCGCCCATGGCGAGGATGAACAGCGGTGCGGTGGCCTCGGGTTCGCCCTCGGTGGTCGCGGCGCCTGGCTGCTCTGCGTCGGGCCAGGTGTCGGGTTCGGCGCCGAGGCGGTCGAGGATGACGCCGTGCTGGCGGACCTCGGCCATGGTGCGGTTCAGGGCGCTGACGAGGTCGTCGAGGTCCTCGTCAGGGACGCGGATCGGATCGGGGGCGGGGGTGCCCGGCATCGGGTCGGACAT
Organism: Kitasatospora sp. LaBMicrA B282; assembly: GCF_050325825.1. Taxonomy (NCBI): domain Bacteria; kingdom Bacillati; phylum Actinomycetota; class Actinomycetes; order Kitasatosporales; family Streptomycetaceae; genus Kitasatospora; species Kitasatospora sp. LaBMicrA B282. The sequence goes on along the minus strand of NZ_JBNQTI010000006.1, from coordinate 31,457 downwards.
GGCACATCCAAGGGGTTCGAACGGACAGGAACGGTGTGGACAGGTGGTCTTCTTCGGCTGGTCACGGCAGGCCTCCGCTCGGGTTGGTGATGCTGGCAGGGAAGAGGATCCGCAGAATCGGCAGCTTGGTACGGCCGTCGATTCGTGCTAGACGCAGACCAGTTGGGTGGCCCGCGCGCCGATGAGACGGGAGCCGAGGGCGACGGCATCGGCCAGGGTGTCGGTGAGTGGATGGCCGGCGGCGGCGAGCTCGGCGGGGTGGTGCAGACCGCCGGTGTGCAGCACCGCCACCGTGCCGTTGGCGTGGGCGGCATCCGCGTCGTCGACCGCATCCCCGACCAGCAGCACCCGCCACGTCTGGTCGGTAAGTCCAAGGGCCTGCAGATGGGCGGCGAGCGGGGCGGCCTTGGTACCGCCGGAGAGGCCGGTGCGGCCCTCGACCCGCTCGAAGAAGTGCCCGATCCCGGCCTCCTCGACCTCGCGCACGAGGGTGTCGTGCGGGCACAGGGACAGCAGGGACTGGGTGTGCCCGGCTTCGTGCAGCGCGGTCATCAGCTCGACGGCGCCCTCGCGCACACGCACCGGCTGGATCCGCAGGTGGTCCAGGAACGCGTTGTCGCTGGAGATCCACTCCTGCTCGGTGATGGGGCGCCCGAGCAGGCGGGCGTAGAAGTTCGGGATCGGCACGGTGTGCTTGGCCCGGTAGGTCTCCCGGTCGACCGGGGTGCCGCCGAGCGCAGGCAGGGTCGCGTTCAGCGCGGCGACATGGTCGTCCAGGTCGTCCTTGACGGTCCCGTTCCAGTCCCACACCACGTGCATGCGGGTCGAGGCGGTCGGGTCAGAGAGGGAGAAGGCGGTGTTCACGGCGGATTCCTCAGCGGTAGGCGCGGTTCGATCAGGCGGACAGGTGGTGGGTGAAGCGGCGCAGGAGGGCCAGGGCTGCGCAGGCTCCGGCGAACGGGACGGCGGCGAGGAGCAGGGGACCTGTGGTGGAGGCGAGGGATGCCAGGCCGGTGCCGGCGGCCTGGCCGAGGCCGATGCAGGCGATCAGCCAGGCGAACGCCTCCGTGCTCTCGCCCTTCAAGGCGAGGCGGTCGACGGTGACGAACGCCGCGGTCAGCAGCGGTGCCAGGAAGACACCGGGCAGCGCCGCCAGGACGACGGCCACCGTCGGCAGCGGGTCGGACAGCAGCGGCAGCCACCCGGCCGCAAAGCCGACGGACGCGGCGACCAGGTGCCTGGCGGGGGCGCCGGGCCAGGTGCGGTGGCCGTAGACGAGGCCGCCGAGCATGCTGCCCACAGACAGCGCGGCGGGCATCGCCCCGGACAGCCACCCGGCGTGGTGGCGCTCACCGGCGGACAGGGCCAGGACGTTGACCGCGCCGAGCGCGACACCGGTGCCGATCAGCGCGACGAACAGCACCCGCAGGCCCGGCACCCGCACAGGGCCCGACCAGTGCACCCGCCTGCCGGCCGGGGGCGCCCACGTCCGCGAGGGTGCTGCGGTGACGACCAGACCGGAGCCGAGCAGGCCGAGCGCCGCGGTCGCCACCACGGCGGTGTAGGCCCCGGCCCCGGCGGCGAAGCCGGCGGCCAGCAGCGGGCCGGCGATGAACACCAGACCCTGCGTGCTGCTGTCAAGGGCGAGAGCCGCCCGCTGACGCCCGGGCTCGGGCAGCAGATGCGGCCACAGGGCCCGGAGACCCGACTCCAATGGGGGTGAGGCGAGCCCTGCGACCAGGACGGCCAGCGCGGCGAGCACCGGGTGGCCGGTCGGTCCGGTGCACGGAAGCAGCAGGAACGCCGTGCTGGCCGCGATCGCGGCAGGCACGAGGATTCGGGTCTGGCCGTGACGGTCGACTTGGCGCCCGAGCAGCGGCTGCCCGACCGCGCAGGCCAGGCCGTAGAGCGCGCCGAGCAGGCCGGCCAAGGCGAGCGAGCCGTGCTCGGCCCGTACCAGCAGCAGGATCGCGATCGGCGCCATGCCGGTGGGCAGGCGGCCGATCAGGGTGCCGCCCATCAGGCGGGCGACGTGCGGCGCACCCAGGACAGCGCGGTAGCCGCTGTCCTGGGCCGGGCCGCAGACGGTGGTGGTGCTCAAGCGAGTGCGTCCTTCGGTCGTGCGGTCGGCGGCGCGCGGGCACGCCGGACCTGGGCATGCGCAGGCATGACAGCCCCCTCGGTCGGTGCGGCTGCGGAGAGAAGAATCCGCGAAATCAGGGATTTGGTACGGCCGCGAAAGCCGGGTAGAAGCCCGGTCAGTCGCCGCCGCAGCTCGGACAACGATGAAAGGGTGGGGCCAGCAACTCCAATGCCCGTGCTGCTTGTTGGGGGACGGCACCGTTGCCGAGGGCGGTGAGCTGGGCCGGGCGGCCGAGCCCGGGGGTGGCGGTTACCCAGCCCGCGGGGAGCCCCTGCATCCACTCGACGAACTCCGGCCGCAGACGCCCGCCCTCATCGGTGGGCGGTGGCCCGGGCGGGTGAGCATCTCCCATCGGGCGACGGCGGAGGCGTACGGTCCCCACCGCTCTGGCACCACCGTCTTCCTCGGCGCTGACGGCTACCGCGCCTGCGACCTCGCACCGGGCGAGTGCGTTGTCTTCGATGGGGCGGTCACCCCGCATGGCAGGACACCCATCGGCGCCGGAGAGAGCGTCACTCTCATCAGCTTCGGGTTCCGTGCGCGTGACGCAGCCAAGCGCTCGGCCGCCCACCTGCCGACGGCCCCGCACTGAGCACGGCCCGTCGCCGCCGTCGGTGGATAGCCCCGTCAGTGGACAGCCGGGCCCGGCCCCGCACGAAGGCAGGGCGCTGGCCAGCCTCGGCAACGCTCCTGCCGCGGAACGACCGGCCGCGCGACTGTCCGGCGACCGCGCGGCGACCAGGAAGTCCGTGTCCGTCCGCATACTGACGGGCAGGTCTCCATTGACCGCGGAAAGGCAAGGATCCCCATGCTGAACATTCCGAGAGCCGGTGGCAGGGCGCTGTCCCGGCTGCTGGCCCTGGCCGTCGCGCTGCTGCTCGGTGCGACGGTGCTCGGTGCGACCGCCGGCCAGGCCGGCGCCGACACCCCCGACAACCACATCAGCAACGTCACGCTGACACTGACCGGAGAGCCCAGCACCCAGCAGCAGCAAGCCTATGGGCAGTTGATCCAGGGCATGCAGGAAGCTGCCGCCCACCGCTGGGACCAGAACGTCGGGCAGACGCAGACCAACACGCGCGCGCTCCTGCGCGTCGACATCATCCAGGACACGCGGCTGATCCTGTGGTTCACCCCCAACGACATGTACCTGCGGGGCTTCACCACTCCCAACGGCCTGACGTTCGCCTTCAACGACTATCCGTTGCAGCAGGTGATGGCGGACTTCGCCGCGGCCGGCTCCCCGGACCGTAATCTCCTGCCACCCGCTGGCGGCCACCGGCAGCTGCCCTACCGCTCGAGCTACACCGCCCTCACCCAGGCTGCCGGCCGCGATCGGTCGACCACCACGGTGTCCTACCAAGCCCTGCTCGACGCCCAGGCCACCCTGCGGACCGCGACGCCGCCCGGCCGGGACCCGGCCGTCGCGAGGGCGCTGATGTTCTTCATCCAGTACCTCTCCGAGGCCGCGCGCTTCCAACCCGTGGCCAGGGGGATGATCCGCATCATGCAGGACCCCGAGGCCGTGGCCCCCGGCGTGCCGATCGGGCTGCAGGAACTCGAGAACGACTGGTCCGCGCTGTCCCGGTACGCCTATGACTCGCTGAACGGGAACACCCCGCCCCCGCTCACTGTCGGACCCAACTACGGACGCATCACCAGCTACACACAACTGCGCGAGGTGGTGATGCTCCTGCTGGGCAACCTCAACCAGGTCCCTCCCGCCGGGGACTTGAACGGCGAGTACTGATCCGGCTCCGGTCGCAGCACACGGCACTGGTCCGTGTGCTGCTCACCGGAGCCGCGGGAACCCTTCGAACAGGCCCTTCGAACAGGCAGGGGGAGGACGTGTCGTTGACGGGAATGTTCTTCGGCGCGATGTTTGCCGGCGCCGGAGCGTGGTGCCTGAGACTCTCCGTCCGGGAGGGCCGCCTGATGTCGCGATTGCGCCGGTCCGGACTGCGTACCGAAGGGACCGTGACCCAGAGGGAACGGAAGCGTTCCGGCGATGACTGGACCTGGGCGTCCGTCATCGAGTTCATGGACGGTCAGGGCCGCCGTACCGAGTTCACGACCAACGGCCTGGACCTGGCCGTGGGCAGTCGGGTTCCGCTTCTCTACTCCCCCGAGGATCCCAAGGTCGCGCGGGTACTCACCAAACGCCACCGCGCGAACCAGGCCCTCTTGTTCCTGATGGGTCTGATGTGGCTCGGCGGCGCGGTCGTGATCGTCATCGCCGTCTGAGTCGGCCATGGCCGGAGCAGCAACTGCATGAACGGACAACGCAAGGATGGAATATGAGCCACAGTGAGAGTCTGTACGTGCCGGCGGGCGAAGGCCTGACCAAGTGGGTTTCGGGCGACGCGTACACCATGAAGGTCACCAAGAGGCACACCTTCGGCTCGCTGGCCTTCATCGAGGCGATCGTGCCGCCCGGCGGCGGGCCGATCGCGCACGCGCACAGCGCCGAGGACGAGGCGTACTACCTGCTGGACGGTGAACTGGAATTCCTCGACCGCGACCGCACCTTCGTCGCGGGCCCCGGTGATTTCGTCTTCATTCCGCGCACCCGTCGGCACCGCTTCAAGAACATCACCGACACCCCGGCCAAGACCCTCTTCCTGTTCACCCCGGCCGGTCCGGAGGACCTGTTCGTCGAGGGCGGCGATGATCCGCGCCCCGGTGAGCAGCCCGAGGTCTGGGGCATGGACCGGGTGGCGCAGATCGCGCACCTGGTGGAGCGCACCGGTCTCATCGTTCTGCCGGAGGACTGAGGTCGAGGGCTTCGAGTTGCCGCAGGACGCGGTCGACGGCCTGGTCGCGCCCCTGCTGCCGGTACAGCTCCAGCGCCTCCCGCCACACCGTGCGGGCCTGGTCGTGTTGACCGAGGGCGGCGTGCGGATGGCCCAGCCCGTCGAGGGCATCGGCCACGGAGTAGGTGTGGCCGAGGTCGCGGTACAGGGCGACGGCCTGCCGGTAGGAGACGATGGCTTGGTCGCGGTGGCCGGTGTGGTGGTCGATGTAGCCCAGGCTGTCCAGGGTGTTCGCCTCGCCCTGGGGGTCGTGGTGGCGGTGGCGCAGGGCGAGTGAGGCCTGGCAGTGCTCGCGGGCCCGCTCGTACTCGCCGAGTCGGGCGGCGTACCAACCCACCAGGTTGAGTGCGTTGGCTTCCCATACCGGGTTGTCGAGGGCGCGGTAGAGGGGCAGGGCATGGGCGGCGTGCAGCAGTGCCCGCCCGTCGTCCCCCTGCTGTCCCCAGGCCAGCGCGAGCGAGTGCTGGGCCCGGGCCTGGGCGGTGAGGTCGGGGTGGTGCTCGGCCAGGGCAAGGGCCTGGTGCAGGTGCTCGATCGCTTCCTCGTGCCGCCCCAGGTTGGTGCAGGCGTCACCGAGGAACACGTGGGCGCGGGCCCGGGCCGTGGGGTCGGGGAGGTACTCGGCGGCGGTCAGCCCGGCCCGCCACACGGCGAGTTGGTCGTGCCGGTGTCCGCGCCGGTGGTGGAAGGCGTCCAGGGCCCAGGCCAGGACCCAGACGGCCCGGTGCCAGCCGCAGGCGGTGGCGATGTGCTGGGCGGCCAGCAGGCACGCGTGCTCGGCGTCGAACCAAGCCAGCGCCACCGCGTGGTCGGGCAGCGGGTGGGGCCGGGAGCCGGGTGCGGGCGCAGGGAGCGGCAGCACGGGTGGGCGGTGGGGGTCCAGGAAACGGTGGGCGGCGTCAGCGGTGTGGGCGTAGAAGTCGACCACTCGCCGCAGCGCGGCCTGCCGCTCGACGTCGTCGTCGTGGACCTGGGCCTGTTCGGCCGCGTAGGCGCGCAGCAGGTCGTGCAGGCTGTAGCGGCCCGGGGAGTGCTCGGTGATCAGGTGCGCGCGGGACAGCTCGTCAAGGGCGTGGCGAGTCGTGTCGGGATCGTGGCCGGCCAAGCCGGCGGCGGCGGAGAGGCTGATGTCCGGGCCCGGGTACATGCCCAGGAGGCGGAACACCCGGGCCGACTCGGGGGTGAGGGTCCGGTAGGACCAGGAGAACACCACCCGTACGTCCGCCGCGGCCTCCCCGGTGCTCAGCGCGTCCAGCCGCCGGTGGGTGTCGCGCAGTTCGTCCAGGAAGCCGGCGAGCGGCCGGTTCACCTGCAGGGTGGCCCGCGCGGCGATGTTCAACGCCAGCGGCAGCCGAACGCACCACTCGATCAGCTCGTCGACGTCGGCCTGTTCGCGTGCGACGCGGTCACGGCCGAGGCGGCGGATCAGCAGATCGTGGGCTTCGTCCCGGGTCAGCAGGTCCAGCGTCAGCGGCACGGCGCCGTCCAGGGCGACCAGGCCGGCCAACTGGTCGCGGCTGGTCACCAGCACCAGACACCCGGGGGCACCGGGCAGCAGCGGCCGCACCTGCTCGGCATCCCGGGCGTTGTCCAGGACCACCAGCATCCGCCGGCCGGCCAGGTGGGAGCGGTAGAGCGAGACCTGCTCGTCCGGGTCCGCCGACATGGCCTGCGCGGGCACCCCCAACGCGGTCAGGAATCCGCGCAGCGCGGTCATGGGCGGCAGGGGGGCTCCGGTGGGGTCGAAGCCGCGCAGGTTGACGTACAGCTGGCCGTCGGGGAACTGGTCGGCGTGCAGGTGCGCCCAGTACAGGGCAAGCGCGGTCTTGCCGATCCCGGCGGTGCCGCCGATCGCGGAGATCACCATCAGCGGCGCTCCAGCCGCGGCTTCCCACTGGGCGTCGAGACGGCGTACCTGTGTGGCGCGGCCGACGAAATGCGCACTGGACGGCGGAAGTTGACGTGGCACGACGCGCGGCGCGGAGGCGCGCTGCCAGCTGGGCCCGGGGGTCGGGCCGGTGATCGTCAGCGTGGGGTCGTTGGTCAACACCGCCTGGTGCAGTCGCTGCAGCTCGGGGCCGGGGTCGATGCCCAGCTCCTCGGCGAGAGCCCCGCGCACCCGGCGGTAGGCGTCCAGCGCCTCGGCGGCCCGCCCGGACCGGAACAGGGCGAGCATCAATTGCGCCCACAGCCGCTCCCGCAACCGGTGTTCGGTAGTCAACGCAGCCAGCTCGGTGATCAGTTCCCGGTGTCGGCCAAGGTCCAGATCGAGATCGATGCGCTGTTCCAAGGCGGCCAACCGCTGCTCGACCAACCCCGGCACCACCTCACGGTGCAGCACCTCGCTGGGCACGTCCGCCAACGGCTCCCCGCGCCACAGCTCCAGCGCCTCCTCCAGCAGCGCCGCGGCCGACTCGGGCTCACCAGCCGCCGCAGCGGACCGCACCAGGGAGCGGAACCGGTTCAGGTCAACCGCATCGGCGCGCACGTCAAGGCGGTATCCGGCGACCGAACTGACCAGCGGGACCGGTTCGGCATCGACCTGAAGGGTGCGACGCAGCCGCAACACATAGTTCTGCAGCGTGTTCCGAGCAGTGAGCGGAGGTTCGTCGCCCCACAGGCACGCGATCAACCGCTCGACCGTGACCGGCCCACCGGCCGCAAGAGCCAGCACCGCGATCAGGATCCGCTGTTTCGCCGCGGCGATGGGCACCGGCACACCGTCGTGCCAGACCTCCAGCGGCCTCAACAGGCGGATTTCCCATCCTTCACCCACGTCTGGCTTCCCCTTGCCAGTCAGCCGTTCGGTCGACGGAGGATGACACTCCGTAACGCAATCATGCCACACGGTGCCCGACAGGTTCACCAAGCCTCGGCCCCGATCGGCGCCGGCGCCGGGTCAGCCCGCCACCAGCAGGCGCAGGCCCAGCTCCGCCGCGTCGAGGGCGACGAGTTCCTGGTTGCGCTCGGCCCAGCGGCCGGAGGCGAGGTCCGCGCGGAGGTTGTGCACCACCCGCCGCGCCGCCTCCGGCCCGACCCTGGTCCAGACCGACATCGCGCGGCGCACGTGTTCCTCCAGGTACGCCTCGGGGCGGCGCCAGTGGGCCTCGAAGAAGCCGTCGGCGCAGTCCCAGGGGATGAGTACCGGCTCCAGCCTGGCCCCGATCGCGTCGGCCAGTTGGTCCACCGAGGGCCGGCCGGCGACCAGGCAGGAGACCTCGGGGAGGTAGTCGCGGCTCAGCCAGAACCGGTGGCGCCAGCCGACGTCACTGCCGTTGTGCGTGAACACCACCACCCGCCGGGCCACCCGTCGCATCTCGCGCAGCCCGGCGATCGGGTCCTGCCAGTGGTGGACGGTACTGAAGGCCATCGCGGCGTCGAAGGACCGGTCCGCGAACGGCAGGCGCGCCGCGTCGGCGGCCACGCACGGCGCCGCGCCCGCGGGACGCAGCGCCCGCATGACCGCCGACGGTTCCACCGCCGCGACCACACGGTCGGTGGGCTCCGAGATGCCAGATGGCATCAAGGATGGTCGACGGGTCGATCACTACTGCGGCCTCGGGCCGGGCGCTGAGCAGCTTGTCGAGGTTGTGGTGCAGGTCGCGCAGAACGTCGGCGCAGAGAGCCGGGTCCAGTCGGTGGGCGTGGTGCGCATGGAGACTCCATCGGTAAGGGCGGGTGGCGAGCGGCAGGTCGTGTGGGAGGGCAGGCGGTGCTGCGGCGGGGCCCGGGAACGGGGTGGGCCGGGCTGCCGCGGTGAGGCCGACGGGTCGGCTGCACGTGGCCTCATGGGGTCGGTGCGCGCTACGGGGAGCCTGCGGTTGCCGGGTTTTCCTTGCGGGCTTCGTGCCAGTGCGGCGCTGACGCGAGCCGCCTGGTCCGCCAGCGGCTGCTGAGCGGCAGGCGAGAGGTCCTTGCTCCAGCGGGCTCGGACGTCGTCGAGTGGGCCCAGGGTGTGGAGCGCGTGGCCGATCAACTGCCCCGGAGTAAGGCGCTGGTCGTCGGCATGGGCGGCGATCTGCAGCGCGGCGCCGGCCGCTGCGCGGGTGAGGGAGGAGCGCAGCAGCTGCTCGCCGAGCCACTCGGCCGAGCCAGCTGCCCCATCGCCGAGGAGGGGAGTGGGCTGTTGCTGGGTGAGCGTGCCGTCGGCCAGCAGGCCGCGCCGTTGCACCTCCCACAGGACGGTGACCGGGTCGATCGCCTCACCGCGGTGGTGGAGTGCACCCACGCAGCGGTAGAGCTGGCCGTGACCGGGATCGGCGAAGTCCTGGGGACGCAGCCAGTCGAAGACCTCCTCGATCGCTCCGCCCCGGTTGACGAGCAGTGCCAGCAGGAACTGCTCGTCTTCCAGTTGGGCCGCCGGCACCGGCGCGACGGCCGGGGCAGGGGGTTGAGACGTGCCGGGCGTCGGGGCCTGGGTACGGGGTTGGGTTCCCCAACGCCGGGAGAGGTCGTCCAGAACGGCGGCCAGGACGTCGGCTTGGGCGAGGGTGCCGTCGATCTCACGCTGCCCGGTGTCCTCCCGGGCGATGGCCAGGAGGCGGGCCGCGTGCTCGGCGACGGTGCGGTGGATAGAGGCTTCGAGGACCATCCGCCCGTAAACCGGCGCGTTGGCGGGACGGGGGCAGGCGGCGATGAGGGTGTGCGGGTAGGAGGGGGTGATCCCGCGCACGTGCCTGCCGGCCTCGGCGGCCGTGGCGGTCAGCCACTCCAGCGGCACCTCGCCCTCGGCATCGAGCACAGGCTCACCGTCGTCACGGAGCTTGCGCAGCGCGCTGAACAGCGCCCGGTGAGCAGGCCGGTAGAAGTCGCGCGGCTCCAGCCAGTCCAACCGGGAGAGCTGGCGGGGATCGATCAAGATCGCCCCGAGAACGGCCTGCTCACCCGTGAGCAGCGGATCCATCACCGCCCCCGCCGGGGGCGCTTGGCCTGCCGGGAGCGAAGCTGCTCGACGGCCCGGTCGGCCGCGGCCTTCGCCGCGGCGAAGCGGTCCAGCTCCCCGGTGAACGAGGGGTCGGTGGCAAGGACGGACCCCTCGCCGACGATCAGCCACCACTGGCCGCCTCGCCGGACGACCGGTGCTCCAGCCAGCACCCGCGAACGCCGCGAGCGGGGCGAAGAGTTGTTGTGCATGGTGAGTCCCGTTTTCTGAAGGGGAGGTTCAGGCGGCAAGGTCGAAGCCAGCGGTCACCGGGGTGCCGGAGCGGCAGGCCCAGGGCGAGCAGCCGTCCGCATCGCCGCTCTCCAGCTCGGCATCCGCGATGGCGTCGAGAATGTCACCCTGGCGCCCTGACCACTCGTGGGCCGTGACCCGGTCGATCGGAGCCTGGTCGAGCGGGCGACGCGAGCGGTGCAGGTAGGCCTGTCCCAGCAGCGGAGTACCTTCCGCGGTCGCCCTGGCGTTGCCCGAACGGATCGCCGCGTCGAAGGCGACGACGTCACGCCACTCCTCGGGCGAGCCGTCGCGCAGCTGACGCCACTGGGCGTTGCCGTGGTACGGGCACCCCAGGCAGGCCGACTTCGGGGTGGATTCAAGGCCGCGCGAGCGCAGCAGCCGCAGGCAGTCCGAGCGGGAGAAGCCGTGCTCGATCAGCGGGAAGCGGTTCTTCATGTAGGCGACGTCGGCGTCCTTGGCACGGTGCACCTCGTCGGTGCTGATGCCGATCCACTGCTCGACGAACACCGCGGCCGGCACCCGCTGCGGGTGCGGGTACCCGAGAAGCGCGCGGACCTTCTCCTTGATCGGCCGGATCTTGTACTGGCCTGTGCACTGCCTACGTGACATCCCGTCACTGCCTTGGGGGGTTGAGGATGTGCAGCGGCATCGAAGCGAAGCGCTTGCTCGGGTCGAGGGCGTCGGAGCGGATGTTGCCGGAGGACACGCGCAGGATCGGGATCCCGGCGGGGGCGGCGATCTCCCGCTCGATGCGGTCCAGGTGCTCGTAGACCGCGCGCGGCTCCCAGCCGGTGTCGGCGAAGATCGCCGCATCCAGAGGCGGCAGGTGGCCCTCAGCGGCCAGCAGCAACAGGGATGTGCTCTGAACCCCAGCGCCAAGTGACAGAACTCGCAGGGAAGGAAGGGAAGTTGTACTCATGAAGGTGTCCGTGGGGTGTGAGGTGGGGCGGTGCCGACCGGCGCGGTGTGCGGATCGGCACCGAGGGAGAGGGGGTCAGGCAGTGAGGCCGAACTGATCGCGGCCGGGCGCGGTCTTCGCAAGGGCGCGCTCGGTGATGGCCTGGGTGGCGCGGGCGGAGGCCGGGCCGATCTCCTTGGCGGAGAGCTCCTTGTACCAGGGCTTGAGGTCGAGCATCGCCACCCGCATGCCGGTCGCGAACAGCAGGACCTTGCCCTTGGGCAGCGATCGGATCTCGTCGGGCGGCAGGATCCGCTCGGTACGCATCGACACCGAAGTCGACTTGCCGCTGTCGGAGTTGGAGACGGAGACGGTCTGCACCTCGTGCTCGCCGATCTGTCGGGAGAGCCGGTCGGCGAAGTCCGCGTCGTCGATGCCGCTGCCGATGACCTTGACGGTCGCGGCGGACCAGAGGGCGTCCATGCCGGCTTCGCCCCAGCAGCGCTGGCCCTGTCGGTAGGACTGCAGGATGGTGATCGGGATAACGCCCCGGCTGCCCAGGTGGGAGTACAAGTCCGGCAAGTCGCTGATCTTGCAGACGTTGGCGGCCTCGTCCAGGACGCACAGGGCGGGCGGGTCGAGTCGGCCCCCGTTGCGCTCGGCGACGATGACGGCCGCGCGCATCACCGCGTCCGCAGCCGCCGCGATGATCGCCGACGCGCTGCCGCCGCCGTCCTTGGAGAGCAGGAACAGCGTGTCGCGGGAGGAGGCGAAGGCGAAGGGCTGGAACTGCGGCAGGCCGGGGGTGGGGGTGACCCAGGCGGCGATCTCGGGGTCCAGCAGGCAGCTCGCGTACTGGCGCGCGGTCTCGTAGATGCCGTCGCGGGTCTCGGTGGCGCCGGTGACGGTGCCCTGGAGCTGGGCGGCGACCGCGTGGTGGCCGGCGTCGGTGAGCAGGTCGACGGGGGTGCGGTCGGCCGGGGAGGCGAGCCAGGCCAGCACGTCGGTGATCGGGCGGCGGTGGCTGGCGGCGGCCAGGAACAGTGCGCCGAGGGTGTTGGCGGCGGCGGTGGACCAGAAGTCGGAGCCGCTGGACTCGTCCACGGAGGCGGTGACGAAGTGCCCGGCCAGGCGCTTGGCGCCGGCGAGGTCACGGGCGTCGGCGAGGATGTCCCACCACATCTCGCGCGGGTGGTGCGCGATCTGCTGCGGATCCAGGGTCCAGACCGTGCCGACCTGCGCGCGGGCATCGACGCACGCGGTGTAGGCGTCGTTGGCGGCCTTGTTCGACGTGAGCAGGACGGGTCCGGGGGCGGCGAGGATCGCGGGGATCGCGATGCCGCTCGTCTTGCCGGAGCGGGGCGCCATGATGGCGACCATCACGTCCTCCCAGCTGGCCCGGACCTCGGCCCTGCCGGGGGAGAGGGTGCCGACGAGGATGCCGCGGTCAGCGGGTGCGACCTCTTTTACACTCCCGGCCGTTCAGGCTCGGGCGCAGGCTCTTCGCCTTCTGCGTGATCTCCTTGTCCAGGAGCGGGGCGAGGTCCGCCTTGCGGGCAAGGCCGCTCTTCGTCCCGGCGCGGTGGCGCAGCCACAGGACGAGCGCGGTGATGGTCAGGGCGAGGGTGAGGGCGCCGGGGACGATGCGGGCGCCGACCAGGACGGCGGTCGGGCTGAGGTGCGGCCACACCTGGTCGGGGTGCAGCAGCGTGTCGGTGACGCGGAAGGGGGCCCAGGGGCCGGAGCCGACGAGGGCGTTGGTGGTGTTGCCGGTCAGCCAGGCGATAGCGCCGAAGCCGAGAGCGGCGCCGAGGATGCCGAACAGGAGGTAGAGGAGTGCGTCCGTGCCCGTGTTGGTGGACGGCGCGCTGGTGCGCTGAGAGGGCAAGAGAGGTTCCAAGGAGGTGCGAGCGGCCAGTGGGCGGGGCGCGCTCGGCTCTCGACCGGATCACGGGGCTGGTCTCCTTCGAGGCGGGGTGGCTTAACGTCTCAGCGCATGCGGCCGGTCGTACGGGTGACGGCCGGCACGGCTGCGGCGGGCGGCTGGCCGGTGACGGCCCCGGCCGAAGGGGATGTCTGGCGGGCGGCGCCGAGCCGCTCCTCGTCCGGCAGGACGATGCTGTCGATGCCGACGACCAGGTCCGGCTCGATGGCGACCCGGTAGCCGGCATCGTCCAGCCAGCCGGCTGCGCCGGACGCGGCGGTCAGCTGGTCGACGCGGGGCCGGTCCGGCGGGAGGCTGTAGGAGGCGGGATTGCCGGGTTCGGGCAGGGCGGTGAAACCGAACTGGCGCAGGGTGTGGCCGATGTGGGCGGGGGCGTCGGTGCGGCAGTCGGCCCAGATCCGGCCGTCGCCACCGCGGTAGATCTCGACGTCGGTGCCGTAGTCGTCGGCGAAGTTGCCCATGGAGGTTCTCCTTTGAGGGGGTGAGGCGGGGTCAGCGGCTACGCCCGACCGGGCGTTCTGGTGCCGGTAGCGGAGGCTGCTGCACGGGGGCGTTCGGGCTAGCGACAGTCGTTGGGGAGGTGGCGCGGGCTGCGGCAGCCCGCCGCTCGCCTGGCTCGATTCGGCCTGAGCGCAGTTCTGGGGCGAGAGCCACGAAGTAGCCGAGGCGATCCAACAGGGTGGCCGCCATGCCAGCGGCGAGCTGCTGCTGCGGGGTGGGAAGGTCCGGGGAGAGGAGATAGAAGGAGCTGCTTCCTGGTTCTGGCGCGAGGGTGAAGCCGCACAGGCGCAGGACCTCATCGACCTGCTCTCCGTCATGGGGGGCGACGGTGGCCTGGACGAGGCCGTCGGCCAAGCGGACGATCTCGACGTCGTCGTAGAAGTTCACGGTGCTGTTCACTCCGTTCGGTGGTGCCGCTACCGGGCGCGCCGCGGTTGAGGCGTGGGTGCCTTGCCGGGCGGGGCGGCGGTGTCCTGGCCGGCTGATCCGAGGCCGGGGGTGGTGGGGGAGGTGGCGAGAGCGGCCCGGTGGCGTGCCTCGTGTGGGTCCGTCCGCCCGGATCCCATGACGTCGTGCAGCAGTTCACGCGTGCGCAGGACCTGGACCTTGTCGTGATGCCGGGCATCGGTGACCTCGATGGGGCACTCGGCGATGCCACTGAGGGCTGTGTCGAGGTCCTGGTTGGCGAGGCCCAACATGTGGTGGGCCGTGGCCAGTTGTGTCCAGACCACGAAGGCGGGGTTCGCGTGCGGGTCCGTGAAGTCGAGGCGGGCGCGGGCCCAGTCCGCTGCTGCCGCGACCAGCTCGGTCAGCTGGGTCAGCGGGCCGATCAGCGCGCTGGTCGTCTCCTCGATGATCGCCGCCACGTCGTGCGGGTGCGCGTCCTCCTCCAGTCGCGCGACCATGCCCGGCAGCGAACGGGGGTCGGCGGACGGCGGCGGGATGTAGCGGATCTGGAGCGGCGGGTCGACCGGGGCCTGACCGCTGTGGGCGAGGCGGACTTTGTGCTGCATGGCGGCGCCGACCGCTTCTCCGATGGACGAGTAGGGCATCGAGGCTCCTGAGTGTGGGACGGGGAGGGAGGGTGTCAGCGGCTGTGGCCAACGGGGCGGCCGATGGCGGCTGGTGCCGGCGGCCTTGTGACAGGAGCGGTGCCGGCGCGCAGGCCGAGGGCCACGGCAGCAGGGGAGGCAGCGAGTGCCGCGCGGGTGAACGGGGTCGCGTCGTGAGCCGCGGCCTGGTTCTGCCGTGCGAGTTCGCGCAGGTCGGGCGGCGCGCCGAGGGAGCGCAGGTCGCCGATGGCGTCGACGAGTTCCGCTTCGGCGTTGTTGATCCAGTCGGCCGCGATAGAGAATCGCTCGGACAGGTCGTACTCGTCGGGGTCCAGGTCGGTGACGCGCTCGGCTGCCGCCTCCAGTGCTTCGCGCAGGCGGGGCAGGACGCCGTCGTCGGGGTCGAGGAGCTGGTCGAGCGCCTCGGCCGCCTGGGCTGCGGTGGTGGCGCCGCGGATGCGGTCGGTCAGCTGGAGGACCGGGTGGCCGGCGGCCTTCAGCCCGCCCGGATCGGTGGGCGTGGTCACCGGCCCGCCGCCGAGCTTCGGGTCGAGAGCAACGGTGTACCGGGCGGCACGCAGCATCTGGGCCGCGTGGGCGGCGATGGCGGCGCGTTCCTCGGGCGGGGTGCTGGTCGGCAGGCGGTGGCGGCGCCCGAGCCAGCCTTCGAGTTGCTGGAATCCGGCGTGCCGGAGCAGGCCGGCGGTGAGGTCGTCATCAGCGCCCCGCACGGAGATGGCCCCGCTGGGTTCGACGGCGATGGTGATGAGCCTGGGCATGGTGACCTCCGGCCGGGCGGGGGTGAGGGGTTGGGAAGCGTGGCCGAGTTCGGTGGCGATGCGGTGGCACTCGGACTGGAGACGGAACGCGTCGCGGTAGGAGCGGTGCAGGTGGCCGTCCTCGCGGACGGTGGTGGCGATGATGTGCACTGTGCGGTCCTGGTTGCGGATCGCCGCCCAGCGGCAGCCGCCCGGATCGCCGTCGGGCGCGAGGCCGGCGGTGGCCACCAGACGGCGTGCGACATCGGCCCACTGGGCGTCGCTCAGGTCCGGGCGGCGGGGATCGGAGCGCACCGAGCACATCCACAGCGGCCGCTCGGGCGCCAGCGGACCGAGCCGCACGACCGGGACCTCAAGAAGCCCACTGCCGAGCACCTGCCCCGGGTCGCCCGGGACGGCCACCCGGGCGTTGTCGGATCGGCATTCGGCAGCGATCAGCCGAGGCCGAAACGCGTGGCCCGACTCACCGAGCCGGTCGAACGTGGGCACCAGGGCGGCCGTGGTGGCGGCGCGCTGCAGGTGGACGATCACGGCAACCCCTTTCTGGGTCGATCGGGTCGTCGGCCCGATAGGCCGGGCGACGAGGAAGAGGATCCGCGGGATCCGGGGTTTGGCCCGGCCGCCGATCGCTGATAGAAGCCCGCCACCGGACCCGGACCCGGAGCCGGCAGCCCGGCCCGGCAGCGGGCGACGCTCTTCCGCTCACACGAACGGGTTCTCGGTGGGCCGGTCGACGTCCGTGGCCGCCGCCAGCAGCTCGGGCAGGTCACCGGGCTCGCAGGTCCGCTGGTCGATCCACCACCCGGCCCGGGTCACCGTGCGGGCCTGGCCCTCGACCTGTTCCCAGGCGGACTCCGGCATGCCGCCGTCCAGGACGAGCGCGCTGTAGGCCGCGGCCAACACCTGGTGGCGGCTGCGGATGCCCCAGGCGATGCCACGCTCGGTGCCTTCCAAGGGCGGCATCCGGTACTGCTCGGACCAGGCCTGCGACTCGGCCTGCTCGGCGGCGCGCTTGGCCTCCAGCCACGCCTCCTTGCCGGCCTCGTCCTCGTCCTTCCCCTGGCGCCAGCAGTCGGTGCACTCCTGCTTGGCCAGCCACTCGGCGAAGCCGGCGCGGCGGTCGGCCGGCCGGTCGCCGAGGTTGCGATCGGTCTCGTGTCCGCAGGAGTGGGTGATCTGCCAGATCGTCTTCACGGCCATGTCGATTGTTCCTTCGGGGTGGGGTGGTCAGCGGGAGCGGGCGAAGGCGATGCGCGGGTCGATGGCCGCCGGCGGCGGGCCGGCAGGCACCACGCCGGGCGACGCGGCGGGCCCGGGCCGGTGCGCGAGGGCCGCCTCGTCGACGCGGAACTTGCGCGTGGTGAACGCCGATTGGTGGGCCTGGCTGCGATGGGCGGCGACGTCCGCGGCCAGATGCGGCTGCACGGCCACACGTAGGTCGCCCGCAAGGTGCATGGCCGCAGTCGCGGACGTCAGACGCTCCAGTGACTCGCCTCGGCCGACCGTGGAGGGCAGGGTGTACACGTCGAGCGGGTGGTTGAACTGCCAGCCGTGGGCCTCAAGGAGCTCGCCGCCGCGCTCGACGGCGTTGATCGTGTCGGCGGTGGCGGCGACGATGCCCAGACGCGGGTGCTCGGCGAAGGCGACATCCGGGGCGGGATCAGGCGCTTGGGGGCGCTGCTCTTTGGCCGCCTCGGGCCGGGAACGCGCCGCTGCCTGTTCGGTGGGCGGCTCGTGGGCCAGGGCCGGGTCGGTGTCGACGCGGTAGCCGGCGCCGTTCAGGAGCCTGATGGCCCAGGCGGTGCGCTCGGCGGGTTCGCGGTGCTGATCGGTGAGCGCGTACAGGTCCGGGCGGCCGGGCAAGGGCTGGAACTCCAGCCTCTCCAGCATCCATTGGGCGGCAGGTGACCGGGTGGGGAGGGTGGCGACGATGCCGTGCTCGGGGTGGCGCCCGATGGCGACCTCGGGCAGCTGGGTGGCAGGCATGGTGGGGCTCCGCTTCGTGGGGAACGAGTGGTTGGCGTCGGGGGTGAGCGGAGCGGTCTGACCGGGTGCTTCACGGTGGTGGCCTTCCTGTTGTTAGCGGCGGGGGCCGCGGGCGACGGCCGGTGCGGGTGGCGGGGCCGTGTCGATCGGTTGGCCGGCTGGCGTGCCGGTGGTGGGGGATGTCGCGCGGGCTACGGCCGCGCGGTCCGTCGAGGCGCTTGTCGCGTTGCGCTGAGTAGCGGCGAACGCGGGGTGGCTGGCGTTGCGTTCGGCGAGGTCGCCGCGCGGTGCACGGATCTCCCGTCGAGCCTGTCGGTGATGTAGCGCAGCCGGGCGGCGTAGTGCGGATCGGAGGCGGTGGAGCCCAGTTGTTCCCGCCAGGTGGCCGAATCGGTGAGAGCGTCGATCGCCTGGTCAAGGACGCCGTGTCCGGGAGTGGTCAGCAGGCTCAGTGAGGCGGCTACCTCGTCGGTGTGCCGCGCGTGCTTGATCGCCTCGGGGAGGCCGGTCAGTGATCGTGACGGGGACTTGGGGTGGGCGGGGGCGGTCAGGCGTTCGTGGCCCACGCAGTGGTAGCCCTCGGCCTGCAAGCGGTCGACGGCGTGCGTCACCGCGGCTCGGTGCTCGATGCGGTCCATCTCGGCGGGCAGCCGGTGGTAGAGCCCGTCAGGCGTGACGACGCTCTCGAAGCCGGCCAGGTGGAGCGCGGAGTAGAGGCTGCCGAGCTGCCTGGGCATCGTTCCCGGACCGTAGACGACGGCGGTGACGCTCTCGCGCGTCTCGGCGAGCTGGACGGTGACGGGCTGCACGGCAGTCTCCTGCGAAGGACGGGCCCCAGGGGCCTGGTGAACGGGGGCGGGGTTGAGGATGTCGGGGATCTCGGGCTTGGACCGGCCGCGAGAGGGTGGTACAGCGGCCGGTCACCGGCTCGGACGGCGTCCTTCGGGACGTGACGGGACCGGTGTTGCGGGGGCCGGTCCACTGTGGCCCTGGAGCTGTCCGGTGCGCGTGGTGGCCGCCCTGACCTGCTGGTCCCGGGCGGGGAGCGGCTGGCCGATCCTCGGTGTGAGGTGGGTGGCGAGGGCCACGAGTGGCCCGTCGGCGATCTCCAAGGCGCTCGTCCGCGCGGGCATCATGGTGCCCATGGACGCGAGCGAAGCCGACGCACTGGACCTGGACGAGGTCGGCGAGGACGCCGATGACCTGTTCGGCGAGGACGACGGGTACGAGTGGGTGGAGCGCTGAGCCGGGCGTCGTCATCACAGGGGAGGGGAAGGGCAGTAGCCGGCAGTGCTGTTGGGGCACCCCCGAACACCACGCGTGGCTCCACGAGTCGACCACACACGGCAAGTACTCGTACTCTCCTGGCGGCAGATATTTTCAGGGTCCGTAGATCCAGAACACAATGGGGTGCCTGCATGAGCGTTGAGATCAAGGTCTACCTCACAGACGGCGGCGACATCAGCTCGCTGCACGCCTGGCTGGAGGACGTGCCCCAGGTCGTCGCAACACCGGTGCCGAGCCCGTCGCGCCCCGGTGAACAGGGCGGAGCATGGGACTTCCTCAGCGTGCTCTGCGGCACCGGCGGTGCGGTTACCGTCACGCTCAACGCCCTGACCGCCTGGATAGAGTCGAAAACAACCCAGGCGAAGGTCAAGATCGGCGAGGTGGAGGTGGAGCTCCGCGGACCTGATCCAGAGGCGTTGGCGCGGCTGATGGAAGCGGCCAGCAAGGCGGCCGAGATCAAGCCATGAGCGGCATCGACTTCGCCCAGTCTCGGGCGATTCTGATCGGCACCGCCCACTACACCCACGGGCTCACTGAGATGCCCGCCGCGCGAAACAGCCTTGCTGCCATGACGGACCTGCTGACCGGGCCGCTGTGTGGCTGGCCGGAATCCCGCATCACGGTGCTCCTGGACAGAACCACGCGCGACGGCGTCATGCAGGAGATTGCCTCGATTATCCACGACAGTACGGATGTGCTGCTGTTCTACTATGTCGGGCACGGGCAGCTAATGGCTGGCGAGCATCTGGGCATGGCATTGGTCGACACCCACGCCGAGCCGAAGATGCGCCACAGTACCTCCCTACGCTTGAACGACGTGCGAACTGAGCTCAACTGGTGCAAGGCCCGGGTGAAGGTTATGATCCTTGACTGCTGTTTCTCAGGTCTGGGGACTAGGAACACCCAGGGGGCAGGAGTAGCCGACCAGGTCAAAATAGCCGCGAAAGTAGAGGGCGCCTACACGCTGACCGCCTCGCGCGCATCGCAAAGCGCGATCTATGAGGACGGCCCAGCTGGCTTGACCTACTTCACCAAGATCTTTGCTCGGGTCGTGCGTGGCGGCATCCCTGGCGCAGGCACAGGGCTGACTCTGGCGGACATCCACAAGGAGGTAGCCGCACGCTTCCTGCGCTTGGATCTACCGGACGGTCAGGTTAGGCCCGAGCCGAGTGTGCTGAGCGTAGATACTGCCGAAGAATTCATCTTCGCCCGCAACACCAGCGCCGAAACCGATCATCCGACACGGCCCGTCAGTGACCCGAATGCCGAGACCAAGGCGGCAATGGGCGCAGTGGAGACATCGACCAAGCTCGTCCCAACTACTGCCGAGGAAATCCTCGCCGAGGCCGCAGTTGTGGCACGCGGCATCAACGAACCGAAGGACCGTTCCCGATCGTTGCGGATGATCGCATCTGCTATGGCCGAGTGGAATCCCGACACCGCCGAGCAGTTGTGCGACGAGGTCATACAAGTGGCCCGTACCATCGAAGACCCCGACGACCAGGCCCATGGCATGTTGTGGACCGTAGCTCCTTTGGCCAGGCTGAATCCTGTCAGGGCAGAACGCCTGGCCCGTTCCATCGAAACTCCATATCCCTTAAGCCGGAACATGCCATTGTCACTGGTTGCTGCCGCGGTGGCCGAGCAGGACTACGCCGAAGCCTTGCGCTTGGCCCACTCGATTGACGATCCGGATGATCAGGCTCAGGCGCTGGGAGGTGTCGCTGAAGCCATGGCCGAGCGAGACTCTGCCGAAGCTCTGCGCCTGGCGCGCACCGTCAACCACCCCTTCCACCGGGGCAATGCGCTTCAAAAGATCTTCCAATTCGTAACCTGGCAAGACCCCGCCAGTGCAGAACAGTTGGTAGGCACCATTTTTCGGCCAGAGGGCCGGAGCCACGCGTTGCAGAAGGTTGCCGCCTCGATGGCCGAGCGCAACATAGCCGAAGCCGAGCGTATCGCCGGCGGCGAGGCTCTCGCGCTGCTGAAAATCGTTGAGGTCGTGGCCAAGCGAGACGCTGCCGAAGCCGAACGCCTGGCGTACCTGATCGACCACCAATCCCTCCGGGACAAGGCGCTTCAAGCCGTTGCCGGTACCATGGGCAAAATGGACACTCGCAGGGCGGAGCGTCTAGCCCATGCCATCAGCGATCTGGAGGGGCGCAGTTGGGCGCTGCTGGCGGTGGGCAAGACGGCGGCCGAGCGAGATCCCTCGGCGTCCAAGGAGATCCTCCTCGGGGCCAACCACATGGCACGCAGCATCAACAGGGGCGACAGAGGGGACATAATTTCTTCTTTTATCGCAGGCGCGCTGGGCGCGGTGGACCGCGCGGAGGCCGAGCGTGTGGCCCGCGCCATCAAGAGGCCGGGCTACCGGAAATTAGCATTCAACCACATTGCGCGTGCGCAGGCGAAGCCGGATCCGGCCGCAGCCGACGAGGTAGTCAAGCAGGACCCAGCCGTGGACGTACGGCTGGCACGCACCATTGGCGACCCACAAAATCAGGTTAGGAAATTGCTTGAAATCGTCCAGGCTCTACCCCGCGCCGATGAAAACGTTGAGCATGCGCGGATGCTGAGGAACCGGGGTGCCGACTACCACGAGATCGCCGCCAAGACTGGCATCCCGACCCCCCTCCTGCCCCGCTTCCTCCCGGGAGATCCACTCGATTGAGCCGGCGGCTCACCAATCAGCGCGTACAGGGAACTTCAGTCATCCGTGCAGGCGGCTTTGGAGACGGCCAGGTTCATCTTCCACGTCTTCGCCGTCGGCAGCCGGCCCGTCGTCGCCACCCTCGAGATCATCCAGGCCGCCCGCAGCCTGCTGCCCAACCCCGAGCCAGTCGATGACCTCGATCGCCCGCCTGCTCGGCGTGGGCCCCGGCACCATCTACAACCAAATCCCCGATCTGAAGGAGCTGCGCGGGGATGGCCGCGCGGCCAGCACCTGGCTACAGTCCCCAGTAGTGACGCGGCGGGACTGGTGTTTCGGGGGCAGGCCCGCTGTGGCTCTGGAGCCGTCCGGTGCGCGTGGTGGCCGCCCTGACCTGCTGCTCCCGGGTGGGGAGCGGCTGGCCGATCCTCGGTGTGAGGTGGGCGGCGAGGGCCACGAGTGGCCCGTTGGCGAGCTCGAAGGCGCTCGTCCATGCATGCTGGTTGCGCAGGTCCTCGGCGTGTTGCCAGACCTGGTCCGGCGTCGGGGCCGCTGGTGGTGGCCTGCACGTTCTGCCACCAGCTGCGGACATCCTGGAGGCGGGTGAGCGCGTTTTCGGTGCCGGACAGTTGTCGCAGGGCGGGCGCGATGGCCGGGTCGTGGTGGTCCGCGGCCACGGTTGCGGCCCGGATGCCGGCCACGAGGTGTGGGCCCTGGTCGATGAGGGTCTCGATGCGGTGCCAGGCGGCGCGGTTGCGGTCGGCCTCGGAGTCGAAGACGACGGCCTCGGGATGGTTGCGCCAGGGCGAGTCGGGTGCGGGGATCCAGGTGGTGCTGAAGTCCTGGATGACCTCGAAGGAGTGGGCGACGGCGCTCGTTCGCGCCTGCCAGGGGGATTGCTGGTAGCGCGGACCCAGAGCGGTGGTGATCTCGCAGGCCACCGTGGCCGGCGCGGTGCCGGCGGGCAACGACAGCGGAGTGGGTACCTCCGCGGCATCCAGGGAGGACCAGTGGACAGCATCGGGCCGGGCGAAGCCGACCAGCAGCGGGGAGTGCTCGCTGAGCCGGATGGCGAGGAGGCGTTCACCGGTCGGGCCGGTCAGGGCGAGGGCGGTGTGCGGGGCGGTGGCGATGTTCCACGGCGGCGTGCCCCAGCCCCACGTCTGGTCCCGCAGGTCGGCGAGGTCCCGGCCTGGCCTGGTGCGTCAGGGCTGGATGGACCAGCCGGGCAGGTGCTCGGTCAGCTCGGTGCCGAGCGGTGAGTCGGGTATGGGCTGGTCGGGTCGATCTGGCAGGGCCCGGCCGCGCTCGTCGAAGTACACCTGCACGTAGACCTCGTGGTCCTGCGGTGCGGTGTTGAAGGCGCCCGGTCGGAAGATCGCCAAGGTGGAGGCCCAATGTCGTGCGGTTTGCTCGGTCTCGCTGAGGACGAGCTGCCAGTCCGAGTCGGGGTAGGGGCGTGAGTCGTGCTGGGCGGCGAGCAGCTGCTCGAAGGCGGCGTAGTCGACGCCGGTGAGGTGGGTGTGGTCGAGGTAGGTCACGGGAGTTGGTGCTCTCTGTTCAGGCGGCGAGGCGGAAGTCGGTGTCGTACAGCGGCTTCTCGCGGGGGTGGAGGAGGTGCTGGACGATGAAGGACAGGCCGGCGACCTTCCACAGGCCCCGGCCGCGAGTGAGAGCGGCGATCGCCTGGGCTTCGACTCCGGTGAGGCCGAGCAGGGCCATGGCGGCGGGGATCTGGTCGGGCTCCTGGCGGTAGATGATTCGCGTCGAGCAGTCGGCGAGCAGGCCCTCGGCGAGGACCCGTCCGCGCGATCCGGCATCGCCCGCGGACAGCAGGTCGGAGAGACGGTGCAGGATCAGCAGGTTGGCGATGCCGAGTCCGCGGGAGAGCTTCCACTGCTGCTGCATGCGCTCCAACAGGCCGACGTGGCGCATGATCCGCCACGCCTCGTCGTAGATCACCCACCGGCGGCCGCCGTTCGGGTCGGCGAGGGCGGCCTCCATCCAGGCGCTCGCGCAGGTCATGGCGAGGACGAGCGCGGTGTCG
Organism: Kitasatospora sp. LaBMicrA B282; assembly: GCF_050325825.1. Taxonomy (NCBI): domain Bacteria; kingdom Bacillati; phylum Actinomycetota; class Actinomycetes; order Kitasatosporales; family Streptomycetaceae; genus Kitasatospora; species Kitasatospora sp. LaBMicrA B282. Next base: position 8,177 of record NZ_JBNQTI010000006.1, on the reverse strand, counting down.
TCGCCGCTGCTGCCGAGGCGGGACAGGTCGATGGAGAGCATCGGCGCGCTCGGGTCGAAGGTGACCGTGGAGGGGGCGTCGAACATGCCGGACAGGTCGCCGTGGACCAGGCGGCGCAGGGCGTGGGCGAGGTCGTCGGCGGCGTGGCCGAGGCTGCCGGCCTGTCCGCCGAGGGCGGCATCGAGGCGTTCGGGTCGGCCGAGGATGTGTGCGATGTCGCCGAGCAGCGGCACCGCGCCGGCGCCCTGGGCGTCGGCGACGGCCAGGTCCAGGGCGATGTCGAGGCCGGTGTGCTCCATCGGCAGCAGGTCGCGCTTGAGGACGGTGGCCGCAAGGCTCGCCAGCAGCAACAGGCGGCGCTTGCGGACCTCGCTGGTCCAGTCCTCCTCGCTCACCCCCACCGGGCGCGGCGGCGCATCCAGCGGGTTCAACCTGCCCGGCAGCCCCGGGCCCAGGGCGATGGTCTGGCCGCCCAGCTCCTGGGCGAGGCCGGACCATTCACCCTTCGGGTCGGACGGCACGTAAATCCTGTACCCGTGGGCGATGGACCGGAGGGCGATCGACTTCGCCAGCGCCGATTTGCCCATGCCGATGACCCCGCACAGGATCCCGTTGGGGTTGGTGAACCCCTCGATCCGCCCGGAGTTGTAGAGCGAGAACGGGTCGAAGCAGAACGCGGCCTCGGCGTGCAGGTCACGGCCTATGAACATCCCCTCCGCGCCGAGCCCGGCCTCCGCGAGGAAGGGGTAGGCGCCGCCCGCGACCGCGGTGGTCATGCGGTGCGCTGGCAGACGCAGCTTGCCGCCGCGGGCGGAGGCGGGGCCCGGCCGACCGGAGAGCGGGTAGGTGGGCTGCAGCTCGGGGTCGGCGCCCTCATGCTCGCGCTGCTCGATCGGGGCTGCCACACGGCGAGCCTGAGTGCGGGCCTGGGCGAACTTGGCGCGGGCGGTGCGCTGTTGGGCGCGGGTGCTCTTGCGCGGGACGAACAGGAATGAGGTGGTGGCGCGGTTCCTGGGCATGATCACGATTCCGAAGTGGTCGGGTTCAGTGGCGCATGAGGCCGGTGAACGGGGTGTGCAGGTCGGTGGGGGTGGTGCGGCGGCGCACCAGTTGGGCGCTCTCCTGGTGGCGCCGGCAGATGGTCAACTCCGGTGCGCCTTCGGGCAGGCGCGCGCGGCACGCGTCGGGCTCGGGGACCTCGCCGCTGCCGGGGCGGGGAGCGCAGTGGTAGGCGGCGTGGAGGTGATCGGCGGCCTGCCACAGGCGGGTGCGGGCGGCCTTGAGGTGGTCGCCCTCGACCGGTAGCAGCGGGCTGGTGCGCTGGGTGTGGGCGTCCAGCAGCCGGTGGAGCACGAGGAGGTGCTCGTGCAGGGCGTCCAGCTCGGGGCGGGAGGCGACGAGCGGGCCGGTGTGGACGTTGAGCGCGCGGTGGAAGTCGATCGCGGCGGTCGCATGACGCAGGTCGTCCTGCGCGGCGGGGGTGGTGGCCGGCATCGGGGTGCTCTTTCGGGTGGGGGAGGGTGGGCCGGCATCAGGCGGCGAGGGCGAACGGCAGCGCGCAGGCGGTGAAGGCGGTGGGCTGCTGCCAAGTCAGTTGGCGCAGGTCCAGCTGGGCGCCGACCGCGGCGGTCTCCACCACCGCGCAGGCGGAGCGCAGCTCGTCCTCGGTGTCGGCGCTGACGGTCAGCAGACCGGTCAGGGCGACGTCGGCGTGGCCGGCGATGAGCTGGCGCTCGCGGGTCTGGATGTCCTGGTACTCCACCGAGTCGGCCTCGGAGGACACCTGGCCCTTGCGGGCACGCTCCGCGGAATCCGCGATCACCGAGGCCTTCTTGCGCTGCACGTCGCGCATCGCGGAGTTCAGGTCCTTGGGCTCGTAGGAGAGGGAGATGGTGCGCCGGACTCCGGAGGCGAAGAGCACCTGGTGCAGGAAGCCGGGGTTGACCTCGGTGCGGGGCCAGTTCTCCACCCAGTAGGTGGTGTGGTGGGCGGAGTCGGTGCTGATGTGGTCGGCCTTCTCCACCACGACCACCGGACCGGCGGCGGCAGGGTCGGCGGCCGGGCGTCCGTCGGGCGACCAGCGGTCCAGTGCCGCGCGGGACTTGGGGTCGTATGCGGTGCGGGCTACGGCCGCGATCTCGGTGGCGGACAGCCAGCCGGCCGGGCTCAGGCCCGCGGTGCGCGCGGACTGCTCGAACGAGGACGTCAGCTGGGCGAGTACGGCAAACCCGCCTGTGAGGCCGCCTCCGGCCTGGTTGATCAGCCGCCTCGCGGCCTTGAAGTCCAGGGCCACGGCGACGTAGGACTCGTGCGGGGCGGCGGCCGGACCCGCGTTCTGGATCAGCTCCCCGTACAGGGCCCCGGCCAGCCGGGCATCGGGCCGGCCGTGCTCCTCCCAGTAGCGGCGAAGCGCGTCACCGGAGTCGGGCACGGTGCGCTCGATCACCTGGATCCGGGCGACCTGCCCGGTGCGGGCGAGGGCGGCCAGCGCCCGGCCCCAGGCGTTCACGTTGGCGTTCTGCGTGCCGGGGTCGAGCAGCGCATACGCGCGGGAGGAAACCTTGACGATCGCGGTCAGGGTGCCGGCGTGCGGGTCGTGGACGGCGCCGTATCGGCGGTCGGGGGCGGTGACCACACGCAGGCTCGCTGCCGTGCCGGGCAGGTTGAGCAGGCCATCGCGCACCGGCCTGGAGGCGGGGCGGGCGAGCCAGATCAGCTGGCCGCGCAGCCGCCGCAGCGCGAACCGGGTGGCGACCGGGGTCCAGTCCGCGGGGGTGCGCCCGCGGTAGCGGACGAACACGAAGGCGGCGACCGCGGCCCACAGGGGCAGGAGCTCGACTGCGCCGGTGACGCCGCGGGTGGTGAGGACGGCGAGCAGCAGCAGGCCGGTTGCGGTGACGGCGATCAGCTGCGAGGCGCTCAGGCCCAGCAGGATGCCTCGGCGGCTGCGGTGGGGGAACTTGACCGCTGCAGGTGCGGCGTCGGGGGTGGGGCTGGAGGACATCGGTGATCCAGGGTGGGTGAGCGGGCGGGCGGCGGGCTGCCGCCCGCCCCAGGAATGGGATGGTGGTCAGGCACCGGGCTCAGCGGGGCGGTTCGGGTAGGTGAACCGGACCGGTTCCGGTGTTGGTGCTCCTGCCGGCGGCGGGCCGCCGACCGCAGACGCGGGCGGAGTCGGCGCCGGTGCGCTCGGGGCCGGTGAAGCACCACCTCCGGCGGGAGCGCCGGGCTGAGTCGCTGTGATGCCCTGGGTGGCGGGCACAGCCGGGGCCGCCTGGCTGGCGGAGCCTTCCTGCCCACCTCCGTTGCCGGAGGAGGCGCGGGTGATCAGGTTCGGGATGCCGGGTCGGGTGACCAGGGCGCGTCCGCGGTCGCCGCCGGCACCGGTGTCCTCACCGAAGCGGAAGTTCGTCGGCTGCTGGGTCGGCCCGGCGTCGATGCCTTCCTTGCTGATCCGGCCGCCACTGGGGTCGATGCCGGAGGCCACGCCGTCCGAGCCCATGCCGGGGACCTGGCCGGGTCCCTGCGGTGCGGGAGCACCGCCACCGCCGGCGCGCATGGCCAGGCTGCCCGCGGTCTTCGCAGCCGCAGCCGCGACCGCGACACCGGCGACGCCGGTGCGGTGCAGGTCGTCGTGGCCGCCGCCGTCGGTTGCCCAGTGCACGAACTTGTAGGTCGCGTAGGGGCAGAGCAGGACCAGGACCATCACGACGATGCCCGCCATCGCGTCCGACAGGGCGCCCAGGCCGTCCTTGGCGTCGGACTGGCCCATTGCCGAGACCCCGACGAGGAACACGATCGTCATCAACAGTTTGCTGACCACGAGGGTGGCGGTGGCCTCGATCCAGCCCCGGCGCCAGCGCCGCGTGACTTCCCAGCCGCCGCCGGCTCCGGCGAACACGGCCAGGGTTACCAGGATGAGCACGCCGACCTTGCGGGCGACCATCACACCCCAGTACATGAACGCCCCGATCGCGCAGCCGATGGCGACCACCGTCGGGATGACCCAGCCGAGTTGGAACATCGCGCCGAGTTCGGAGACCTTGACGATCCGTCGCACGGCGTCGCTGACGGAGGTGCCGGCGGCCTTGAACAGTCCGTCGCTCAGGGCGTCGACCACGGTGACCGCGACCGCGGTGAAGGAGACGGCGCAGAAGGAGAACAGGACGCCGGTCATGGTGCCCACCGCGGCTTGGGCCAGGGCGCGATCGTCCCTGCGGTAGGCGGCGAAGATGAGCTGCAGGCAGAAGAAGCCGACGGTCAGGGCCAGGCCGATGGGCAGCAGTAGCTCGTAGTTGTTGCGGAACCAGGGCGCGCTCAGGTCGATGGTGGTGGTGGCATCGACGGCCTGCGCCGCCAGGTCGGCGGCGCTTGCGGCCAGTTCGCCCATGCTCTTGGCGATCCAGGCACCGATGCCGTCGGTGATGGCCCCGGCCGGATTGCTCGCGAAGTCGACGGCGCCGCAGACGGTGCTCATCAGCGGGAGGTCGCAGACTCCCATAACGGGTTCCTCCTCTCGAAGTTGGGGGTCAGGGCGCGACGGCGGGCAGGACGCCGACCAGAGCGCAGGGCTGGGAGGGACGGCACTGGACGGCCAGGGTCGCGGTGCGGGTCTCCGCACCACCGGCCGGCGTGCCGTTCCAGCCGATCGACTGCCGGCCGGTGACGGTGACCGCGTACACGTACGCGGTGGTGATCGCACCGGGATCGGCCTGCATGGCCTGGGTGAAGGAGGCCGGGAAGTGCACCTCGTCCACGCCGGCGGCGGCGTACTGCCCGTTGTCCGCCATCCGCCCCCACAGCACTGGCGAGGGGACGAGCGCGTCCACCGACCCGGGGTCGGCGTACTTCATCTCCCCGGTCAGCCAGCCGTGGAGGGCGGCCAGCAGCTGCGGCTGCGAGTACGCGCGGGTGTCGTAGGACCACAGCGCCACCGCCGCGGCCTTGCCGAACGCGATCGGATCGCTGGTCGACGGCGGGACGGGCAGCGAGGCGCGAGCACCGGACGGCGCCGCGCCGGGGGAGCTGGGCGAAGCGGACGAGGAGGCCGGGAGGGCGGCTGGGCTGGTCTGGGCCAGCGGGGCCTTGGCGGAGGCCCGGTTGCTGCGGGTGAGGTGGGCCACGAGGCCGGCCACGGCGACCAGCACCAGGAGGACGGCGGTGCCGAGCAGCGCCCGGCGGCGCACACGCGATGCGCCGCCGGACCCGCCCGCGGAGAAGGCGGAACGTTTCTGCATCAGTGGACCTGACCGCCCAGCCCGGAGAAGAACGCCACGATCCCGTTGGCTGCGCCGATCAACAGCGCGGCCCCGGCGGAGACGAGGACGCCCTTCTTGCCGTTGGCCTCGGCCTGGTGACCGCCCGAGTGGTGACCCCAGGCCCACACTCCGGCGCTGACGGCCATGGCACCGACGATCGCGATGATTGCGAACAGGTTGATGCTGCCCATCACCTCCTTCAGGACCGCGAGGCCGGGCAGGCCGCCCTCGTTCGGGGTGATTCCGGGGTCATAGGCCAGCTGAACGGCCTTGTCGGCGAGAAGCATGCCGAGCTCCAGTTCGAATATGGGCACGCGAAGGCGGCCCGACGGGGAAGGAAAAAGGGGGAGGGGGAGGGGAGAACGCGCCGGTCAGACGACTCGGCGGGCCGCGAGAATCTGCGGCTTCCAGTCGGCGAGAGCCGAGATCTTGACCACGTCACCGGTGTGCGGGGCCTGCACCACGAGGCCGGACCCGATGAACATCCCGACGTGGTCCGGGGCCTGAGCCGTGCCCTCGATGAACAGCAGGTCGCCCGATTTGAGCGCGTCGGGTGAGACGGGCTGGCCGTCGGTGACCTGCTCGTAGGTCGTCCGGCCCAGGGTGACGCCGGCCGCTCGGTAGGAGGCCTGCATCAGTGCCGAGCAGTCGCATCGGCCCATCGGGTCCGGGCCGTGCGGATCGGTGCAGGTCCCGCCCCACTGGTACGGGGTGCCGAGCTGGCCGAGCGCCCAGCGAATCGCGGTCTGCACCTGCGGCGGAGCATCGGCCGGGATCGTGTAGCCGGCCGGCAGGGTGCCCGCCGGGAGGGTCCCGAGCACGTCGGTGCCACCGCCAGTGGTCGAGCAGGCGCCGCCGGTACTCGGTGCTGGGCTGCCCGTGGTGGGCGAGCTGGACGGAGCTGGACTCGGAGAGGATCCGTTGGACGGTGCGAGCAGCGGCGTGATGGCCTGCTGCAGCGCGGTGGCCAGGGGCTCCCACGGGGCGTAGGCGTCCGGGTAGCCCGAACGCTGCACCGCCTGGGCAGCCTCAGTCACGGTCATCGACTCCCAGCCCGGCACCTGCAGCAGCGCCGAGTAGAACTCGGTGCTCGCATGAACCGGATCCAGGATCTGCTCCGCTGTTCCCCAGCCCTGTGAGGGCCGCTGCTGGAACAGCCCCAGGCTGTCGCGGTCGCCGGAGGTCAGGTTCTGCAGCCCGCTTTCCTGCAGTGCGGTCGACAGGGCCACGATCTGCCCCCGCGCCGAGACGTGCATGGCGACGCCGGTGGCCACGATCGCCTTCGCGTTGGGCACCTGGTGTGCCGGGTCGTCCAGCCCCGGCACGGACACTGAGCTGGTGCTGCCCCCGGCCAGGATCGTCTGCACCTGGGAGGCGACCGCCGAACTGTCCACAGACTGTGGACTGCCCGTGGAGCAGGAGGCGGAGGCGGTGCCCGCGGTCGCCATGAGGATCGGCCCGGCCAGCAGCAGCGGCGCGGCCAGCACGCCGACGACGGCAACGGTCTTCTTCATCGCCGGCACCGATCGCCGGCACCGACAGCAGGACAGGGAAGGGTGGTTGGGTGGTTCGGGGCGTGCTGCATCGCAGCGGCTCCTCGGAGGCTGTAGGAGGCGCGCTGCCGGCTCTCGTGCGAAGAAGCCGCCGGCACCGCGCTGGTAGTGAAACCGCCCTCGCTCAGGGCGGGCCCGGGTCACGGGAGTTGGTAGCTCCCGGACGCCGGTCTCGGGTCACGCGCGGCAGCCGGCCGCGCTCGTAATCTCAGCCGAAACACAGCACTCCTCAAGGCAGGCAAGGACGGGGACGTGATCCGCGCACGCTCCCGCCTGGACAGGGCAGCACGGATCAACACGCACCGGGCCCGGCCGAGTTGGCCTGCTGCCCGGTTGGCATGGCAGGACAGTAGACGCGAAAGACGGCCGCACCAAACGAGCCCCTGACCAGGCCGATCACCCCGACGCCGGCCGTTAGGTACGGCCGCCGATCGCCGCTACCGTCCCGGGCATCCCCGCTCCCGGCGGCCGCCGCCAGGCGCCGCCCGGAGCGGGTCCAACCCTGCCCGCAGAAAGGCCTCCGATGTACAAGCTCCACCGAGGCGACGCCCTCACCGTGCTCAAGACCCTCCCCGACGAGTCCGTCAACGCCGTCATCACCGACCCCCCGTACAACTCCGGCGGGCGTACCAGCTCCGAGCGCACCAGCCGCGACGCCCGCGCCAAGTACGTCACCAGCGGATCAGCCCACGACCTGCAGACCTTCCCCGGCGAGAACCGCGACCAGCGCGCCTACCGCTCCTGGCTCACCGACCTGCTCACCGAGTCCTACCGGGCCTCCACCGAACACGCGGTCGCCATGGTCTTCTCCGACTGGCGTCAGGAGCCCACCACGAGCGACGCACTCCAGATGGCCGGCTGGACCTGGCAGGGCACCATCCCGTGGATCAAGCCCGCCAGCCGGCCCCGCAAGGGCGGCTTCAAGCAGTCCGCCGAGTTCATCATCTGGGGGACCAAGGGCACCCTCGACCACAACCGGGACCTCTACCTGCCCGGCCACTTCAGCGCCTCCCAGCCCCGCAAGGACCGCCTCCACATCACCCAGAAACCGCTGGAGATCATGCAGCAGCTCGTCCGGATCTGCCCGGAGAACGGCACCGTCCTCGACCCCTTCACCGGCAGCGGCTCAACCGGCGTCGCCGCCCTGTGCGAAGGCCGGCAGTTCGTCGGCGTCGAACTCTCGCCCCACTACGCCGACATTGCCGAACAGCGACTGTTGCAGACGATGCAACAGATTCGCACTCAGGACGACTTCGTCCTCGCCGGACCGGAAGCCTGACCATGAGAACCACCACCAGACCCGGACCCGACCACCGCCTGCCGACACAACGGAAGGGCGGCTGGAGCACCACGCTCCAGCCGCCCT